>CALQZE010000001.1 GCA_943348955.1 Candidatus Uhrbacteria bacterium RIFOXYB12_FULL_58_10
AAGTTACTCGTCAATCCATCAGAGATTAAAAAACACCGCGAGCATATCGCGGTGCAAGAATAAAGATTCATGTACTCGTGTACTAGTACATGTACGTACTAGTACACGAGTACGATTTGTTACTTCGGTCGAACAAACACGAGCACGAAGGCACCGAAGACGAGAATGACTCCGCACTCGAACCAGACAAACCCGATTGTCGCTGATGCGCCTGAATCATTCCGAAAAAAATAAAGAAAAAACTCACATTTAGACGCGAGTTCAAAAAAGTTCAAGTCGTTATTTTTTGCGATCAAATCACTCGATCTAATCGCAGAGTTTCTTCATGTCGATGCAGGCGCCGGTTTCGTCGAACGAGAGTTTGGCCCCTTCGCATTCGCCGAAATTCAAAGCGTAGATTTCTTCGATGGGCGCGTTCGGATATGCGGCCATAATGAGCAGACCGAGGAGTACGGCATGTCCGACGACGATGGTGTTTTCGCGGGAAGATCCCATCTTCGTTTTCAACGCGTTCCATGCGCGTTCGCCGTATTCAACAAGAGCGGCTTTGGTCGCATCGTCACTCTTGTTCAGGTAATCGGCAATCGAAGCGTACCCGAGCTTCTCGAACGCCGCCTCGATGAGCTTGCCGGAGTCTGTCGAAGTATCATGCACGAGTTCGTTCACGGTTTCCACACGAACGCAGGAGCCACCGCTCAGAATTTCCAGAGTCTCATGCGTCCTTTGGAGCGGACTGACGTAGCCGACGCGGAAGCTCGGATCGCCGAGTTTGAGTCGATGACGTGCGGCTTGCGCTTTGCCTTCATCGGTCAGACGCCGGGCGGAATCCGGCTGAGCCTTGTCTGTTCTGCCATGACGAAAGAACGAAATCGTATGGATTGGCTTGCTCACGAGGAACTCCTTTTGTCGACGTTTCATCGACACGTTGGTTGCAAAAGTTCAACACATTGTCTCATCTTCGTGCGACGACACTAACAAAAAAATGCTATTTTGTCAAGAGAATATGAATAAAAAAACACCGCGATTTGTTCGCGGTGCAAGAGTGACAGAACATGTACTCATGTACTAGTACATGAGTACGGTGGTTTACTTCGGTCGAACGAGAGAAAGTACAAACGCGCCGAAGACAAGAATGATTCCGCATCCAAACCAGACAAACCCAATCGTCGCTGGAGTATCCGGTTCATTCCGAATCGTGAGATAGATAAGTACAGGAGCGATAACAAGACCGATGCGACCAAGAAGCGATTGCAAAGATCCGAACGTTGCGCGATATCCGCTCTCAACACGATGTTGCACGAATGAATCGACGAGCGGAGCAAACATGCCACGACCGAATTCATGAATAGCTACCGCGGAAAGTGGAAACCAGAGACTGGCACCCTTTCCGGCGAGAATCAATCCGATACCGGAAAGGACAAGAGCAACGAGAATCGCTTTCGATTCGTTTCCCTGAGCGATTTTCATTCGACGAATCAGAACTCCTGAAAAGGCGAACCCGAGATAGATCGTGGCCCAAACAAGATTGATACCGAACGTACCGACGAGCGGTTTAAAATATGGCGTCCAGAAATGATTGAAAGCAATCACTGCACCGAATACCACCGTCGCAGCAATCACCCACATCAAGGCACGACTTCCACGCAGAAGAGAGATGCTTGCACGAAACGCTTCGATTTCTGTCATCTTGTGAATCGGTTCCCCTTTTCCATTCATCCATTTGTGAATGAAGAAAAGAGCGAGCAGAGACGTGAAGATCATCGGCAACCAAATACCTCGCGGATTAGAAAGTGTAATGAGCGTTCCGATGAATCCACCAATGATCATCACAAATCCACGAATGATACTTGCCGTCGCAAAGACCTGACGACGTTCTTCATCCCGACCTTCGCGATGCAATGCATCCGTAACCCACGCCTGTTCCGCACCGGAAAAAAACGCCATACCTATTCCAAGAAGACTCTCTGCGATCGCCGCGCTCCAGAATCCGCAAGCGAAGAAATACGTGAAACCGCCGAGCATGAAAAGAATACACCCCATCTTGAGCGACCACACGCGACTCTTCCCGTCTGCAAACAATCCCGTCGGGATTTCCGCAAGAACGATCGCGAGCCAGAAGATGGCATTCACGAGAGAGATCTCTCCGAGCGAAAGCCCGATGCTCATGAGAAACGGCGTGTACACGACCGTTGTAATCGCAAGACCAAGATCAACGGTCGCATCGTACAAATAGTACGCATGTGCAGCGCGCATGAAACCTCCAAAGAACACACCAACCAGAGGTTGGGCAAACTGAATCAACCGTTTGCAGGACATCTGCACTCGTCTGATCGATAGAAACGATGTTGTCAATCACGGTCAGTTCACACCAACCCAAACGATACATCGCGCAAACAAAACAACTCGGTTTCCCGAGTTGATTATAAATTGATTTCTAGAGGATTAAACTCAAATCAATGCATCACAACCCGGGAACATAAAAACTGGTTCGACCGCAGAATCGGCGAACATGAGTTTCCCTGTGATGTGAAAATAATTTAAGTTCATACTCATCCAAGTAAATCACAAAAAAGAAGCTTTGTCAATCATAATTGGTTGACAAAACAGTATTTTTGTGATAATCTCCCCTGTTTTTCAAGAACAATTCAAACCACTGACCTGGAGAAAAACAAATGGTTCCTTCACAATTGAAAATTTACTGGAAGCAATTTCAGACTTCTGTGCAGCAGACAAGGTCTGCGCTCAAAGAAGTGAATGCGATCATGCGAGCAGTCGATCCACTCGTTGTTCGACTCTCGCTCATCATATCTGTCTTTGGCGGACTGCGATCACTCGGATCGTTCGCTGTCATTGGCATCATGCTTCAGACGACCATGACATCCTTTCTGAAAGAGAAAAAACTTTCTGCTTCTCTGATTCTGATTGGGATTCTCTCCTACATCGGGTATCAACTTCTCAAGCTTGTTGTCCGCCACGTTTCCGGTCGTCGAAGAAATCTCTTTGACACTCGACTGCATCTCGTACTCGAGCACTCCTTCATCGACAAACTCGTCTCACTCGATCTCGGACGCATCACGGATCCGGAATTCATTGCGACAAAGGAGTCTGCAGAACGTCGTGGCATGCGATCTATTTCGCAATTGTTCGCAGAGCAACGCAAGTTGATCGCAGCAATCTCCTCCATCATCATCGCGACCGGAGCAACCCTCTTCCTTGATCCATTCCTGATTATCCTTGCACTCGTTCCGATCGTTCCAGGAACGCTTCGAGCGATGAACAGCGAAAAGAAGGAACGGTCGAAGTGGGACGCACGACATGTGACTCGAAGGATGCAACACGCCTACGAGTTCAGCTTGTCGAATAAAGGAATGCTCACACAGCTCAAGCTGTTTCGATCCGTTGATTACATTCTCCGAAAATACAAATCTTTCGCGGAGCAATTCAAGAAAGATGATTTGGAAATGTCAGATCTGGAACGAACCACCCAAGCTCAGATGCAAATTCTTTCGATAGCTATCTTCGCTGTCGGCGCGTTCTACCTGCGAGCAGGGCTGATCTCCGGATCGCTCACCATCACAAAACTGTTCTTCACGATCGGATGCTTGAGCACATTCACAAGTGCCTGGCTTTCGCTCATCAGAACAGTACTCAAGATCAAAAGTACTTCACACGACTTCGCGTATTGGCAAACATTCTTTCAGACAAAACCGCTCGTTGATGAAACGAATGCGGAAGAAATCGTCTGTCTGAATATTCCGAAGCTCTCACTTTCAGACGTCACGTTCTCCTACCCCACGCAAAAGAGTCTTGTTCTGAAACACTGTTCCTTCACGATTGAGCCCGGAGAAAAGATTGTCATTGTCGGACGGAATGGTTGTGGAAAAACGACCATCGTGCGATTGCTGACGAAAATCTTCCTCCCCTCTGAAGGAGACATTCGGATCGACGACAAATCGATTGCGACAGTCACACAAGATTCTTGGCTCAAGCACGCGCTCTACGTCACACAGGAAAGCAGACTCCCAGATCTCCGTATCGACGAAGTGATCGGCGGCTGTGACCCTGAGAACGTTGATCTCGATCGCATGCGGAAAGCCGCATCTATGTCCGGAGCCGATTCCTTCGTGGAGAAGCTGACAGCTCAATATGAAACCCAGATCGGAGAAGAATGGCCGGGCGGAGTCGGATTCTCAAGCGGACAGAAGCAGCGTCTGCACCTTGCGGCCGCGTTCTATCGTCTGCTCGATCCAAACATCCACATCGGACTTTTCGATGAGCCAATGGCTAATTGCGACACAGAAACACGTGTGCTTTTCTATGAGGGCCTTCAGAAGCTCACACAGAAAACCATCGTTGTCGTCGCACACGATCCGCTCTATCTCCATCACTTCGATCGCGTCCTCGTGATTGAAGACGGATGTGTCGCGGAAGATATTCGCGGACATAAAGACATCGCCCTCTATCGCGATACAATTGCATTTCGACTCTCTGCAGATCTGTCCTGACCCTCAGCGTCTCTTCCCTCGAAGAGACGCTTTTCTTTTATTCAAATATCACTATAATAAAGGAAATAAACATTTCTATGACAGAAACTGAATTGCATCCGGGAGAAAAAGAACACAATGAAAAACAGATGCGACAAATCGGAGCTACACTCTTTCAAGCCCTTTTGAAAAATGGTTTTAAGGCTTTGTTTCTTTCTAAGTCCCATCATGGATCAAGACAAAACCCAGATCTTTATAGCAAAATTGAATTACAAATGATTGATCTTAATGATCAATATATCGGCATCGGTGTAAAACCTCATCTCAGTTTTGAAAACGGTTATGGCGTTGTTACATTAAAAATGTATCGAGTTGCCAAAACCGAACAAGAACAACAAAAATTTGCAGATGAGATTTGGAAAGATGTGACAGATACACAAAAACGTTTTCTTATTGAGAGATCCATTCAAAGCAGATTGGAAACACACCAGGCAACTCTTGCGGGTTTAAATCGAACGGTTCCAGAAGATGGTTTAACAGAACAAGACATTAAAGACTGGATCAAAGCATCAGAAAAAATGATAAAGAAAATCAAAGAAGTACAAATAGCTTTCCAGAAACACACAGGAAAAATGCAGATTTCGCACCACAATGCAGAATTATTATTTCTGAAATAATAAAAATCAGAGACCATAATAGTCTCTGATTTTTATTTTATTCTTTTACAAATTGCATTGCCTCTTCAACAAGATCTGTCAGCTTCACCAATCGGCTTTCTGTCCCCGTTCGTTCTTTCCATTCCACAGAATCTTCTTTCAAAGATTTTTCTGAAATGAGAATGCGAAGTGGAATTCCGATCAGATCGGCGTCGGCGAATTTTGCGCCAGGTGAAACATCTGCGCGATCATCCCACAGAACTTCGATTCCGTTCGATTCAAGTTCACGTACGAGATCATCCGCTGTGCCCATGATGTTTTCACGAACGGCGTCATCTTTGCTGTTAAGCGTAATGAAATGAACTTGAAATGGAGCGATGGACTTCGGCCAAATCATTCCACGATCATCGTGCGATGCTTCAACGATCGATCCGACGAGTCGAGATGTGCCGATTCCATAACAACCCATGAGCACGCGTTTACGATCTCCGTTTTCATCTGTGAAATTCAGATCAAATGCATCGGAATATTTTGTTCCAAGATCGAAGATATTTCCAACTTCGATTCCTTTTACAATCGACAGGACTCCTCCGCACGTTGGACAAGCATCTCCTTCTTTCAATGTTGCAACTTCAGAATTTTGTCCGAACTCACATTTATCACATGCGAGAATGGTATCTTCTCCCGCGTCTGTCAAAGCTTGAAACTCGTGCGATGGATTCTTTGTAAAAATTCCTCCGCTTGCTTCCACAACTTTTACATTAAGTCCGCAACGATTGTAGGCACGAACATACGCATGTAATGTTTTTTGATAGAACGCCGTGAGATCTTCTTGTGTCGTATGAAAACTATACATGTCTTTCATACGGAATTCACGACCGCGAAGCACACCGGACTTTGCACGCAACTCATCACGAAACTTCGTGTTGATTTGGTACGTTGCAAATGGTAAATCCTTGTAGGATTCTAAAAACTTTTTCGCAAGCGGAGTCACAACTTCTTCATGACTTGCTCCGAGCGCGTAATCTTTTTCTGTTTGTGATTTTATTTTAAACAAGATGTCGACATTGTCCCATCGGTTCGTCGCTTCCCAGAATTCTTTTGGATGAAGAGATGGCATGAAGATTTCAAGGGCGCCAAGCGCATTCATTTCTTCACGAACGATCTGTTCCACTTTGCGCAAAACAGCGAGTCCAAATGGAAGCCATGTATAAACACCAGCCATGGTTTGATCCACAAATCCAGCTTGAATCAGAAATTTCGCATTTGCAGAATCCGCGTCTGTTGGTGGAGTTTTTGAGGTTTTCGAAAAACAAGAAGAATATTTCATAGCAGTCGAATAGTAACAAAGAAGTAAGAAGTCGAGAAGAGATAAACAATTAGCCGACTTCTGCGAACGGTTGTCTGTCACGAACAGATTCAAGTGCAAGACGTACTTTTGGAATCACATTCTCAGGCAGTGTATCGAGCGAAGCCCAGAGCAGTTCATCGCATTTGTGCGGTTCCATGATGGCAGGTTCTCCCGTCCAGTTCTTCGTTTTAAAATAAAAGTCTACACGATTCCCTGTTTCATCATGCGGTAACTCATACGTTACATGAACGAATTCAAGATCATCTTCATTCAAATCAATTCCAACTTCTTCCTTTGCTTCACGAATCATCGTCTCGACAGGCAATTCGCCTTCATCAACATGACCAGACGGCAATCCATAATTTCCATCTTGAAAACCCGTTTGAAAACGACGAGCAAGTAAAATTTTTCCATCTCGTTCAAGAATCAAATAAGCGGCGGGAACAGCAATGTTTCGTTCAGACATATTTTTTATTTAATGCGTTTTGCTAAATAGACAAGCGGTTTACCCAATTTCTGCAATTCAGGAATTTTTGGAAACACGATCACCCCGTCAAACTCTGCAATCAAAGGGTCTTCACCAACATAACCGATCACATCCCCCATTCTAAATTCTTCAAACGATCCCGCACCGCGTCCATCTGCATATTGAAATCCCGCTTCCGTAAGATTGATTGCATGAACAAGTTCGTAGATAGATCTCGCGTCTGTATTTTTTTTTGTCGGAAGAGCATCACTCAAAATCATTTGTTGATCTTTAAGGATATTCAATACATCCGTCATCACTTCATCAATCCGATTCAAATCTTTTGCCATTCCTGTTTCATAACAGATTCCAACTCCACCACACAAATCGATATATTCATCTGTTGTTACAGATTCACCGCCCAAAATATAATTCGGATCTGCGAGAACACGATCGCAGTCAAGCCACTGGTAAATTTTTTCATGTGCCTCAGTAACCGCACAGCACAAAAATGGAACGGATGGTTTATTCATCGCATGAAGATCAATTGAAATATCCGCTGTGGCGAGAATCTGAGCAATCTCTTTTGCGCGTTGTCTTTCATACAATTCATCTTGCTGATCGAGAACATCTTTTTTAAAACAGCGATTTAAATCCACATGATCCGCACTCCCGCGCGTATTGCGTTCAATGGCTCGTGGATTTCCTAAAATCAAATGCAACGTTCCGCGATCGATCACGATATCACCGGACACAATTGCTTCACGTATTTTTTTGACAACTTCAATCCCCGTCAGTTCGTTTCCATGAACACCACCAAAAATGACCATATGTGGGCCTTTGCTCATACCCGTGATTTTCCAAATGGCTTCTCCGGTGGTTTCAATCATATGGTGGGTATCATAAAGAAGCTGAGGCTGTCTTGCAACTTTCCCTCGATTCCGATATTCTCGAGACTCATCCACGGAGGAACCATGTTCAAACAGCTCTCTCATCCCCAGTCTCGAAAAGACATGAAGACCGTCTTGTCGACCAGTTCGCTCGGCGCCATGATGGCAAACCTGCTCGACACTGTTCGGACACCGGGCATCGATTACGTGTCCGGATATGATCTCAAGCGCTTCGGCAGTTCCTGGATTCATCAGGTCGTCGTCGCAACACAAGAAGAACCGCATCTTCTCGCAAAGACATCTCTCGAACTGAGGGCTGCGGCGCAAGAACATCACCTCATCATTGCCGTCGATACGCGACGCAATCACCGAGTCATTGGCTGTATCGCGCTCTGGCATCTTGGTCTTGATTCTTATGGACGCGACTGGTTTGAGCTCGGAACGCTCTGGGTCGACAAGGACTACCGCTTCCACGGAACTCGGCACATGCCGATTGCAGACGGGTTGTATCGTCGCATTCTCTCAGACAATCTAGGAATGAACATCCTCGCAACCACGACCAATCCTGCAGCGATCGAGCTCGGGATGCGTCATGGTATGCAGATGATCTCCTACCAGTCACTTCCGGAAAGCATTCATCGCGCAACGTGCGTGTGTCCGATTGCAAAGACTGGCACGCTCGATAACATGCGATGTCGCGTCAAAGACAACACGTGTCGCGTCCGTATCCCCTTCGCAACCTGGTTGCGTCTCGAAAAACCTCATCGGACCAATTGGGTCCATCCCATCAAAGTACAAGCCTCTCGCTCCTGAACGACTCACGTCGTTCTTTTTTTATCCAATATGAAATGGGGAAAATCTCAATCTATTTAGCTTCCAAACGTCATAAAGTTTGAGCTTTCATATTTTTTGATCGCGTGATGAAAAATGCCCAATGAAACAACAAACCAAATCATGGCGAGAACACTCACAAATAAAAATTTTTGCCATGAAACATGACTCACAATTTCAACAGGCAGTGTTCCAATCAAAAGAGATGGGATGATAAACGTAAAAATAAACCGCATCGTTCCTTGAAACGCTCCCCCGTGAAAAAGTGCTGGAGTTAAAAATAATTCAAATAAACTTCTTGTCACCGAGTCTGCATCCGTAAAATAAAAACTCATGGAATAAACAGCGATGGTTGCGGACAAAAAAACAATCACAGTAATAAGAATGAGAAATGCTGTTAACATCAATTGGATGATCGATGCGTGAATCAAAACAAGATAAATTCCCAAACACACAATTCCAAATGCGACATCTCCAAGAGCGGAAACACTAAACGACGATGTTGCAACTCGCACAAGTAGATTTTTCGGTGAAAGCATAAAGCGATCGAACGCACCCGATGCCGTATCATCCGCAAGTTTTCTGATTCCAGCGCCCGCAGAGAAAACAATTCCAAAACAAAGTGCAACAAATCCCTGCAGACCAATAATATCCGAAACGGTCCAACCACCAATGACTCCAACGGATTTTACAAAAAATCCCCACAAAATAATGAATGCCGTATTATTAATACTCATTCCCAAAATGTTCAACAAAAAACTTGTGCGAAGTTCCGCACTGCTTTGAATATTTTTCTTAATCGCATACAAAGCGAATGAAAATTCTTTCATCATATCCTAGCCTCCATTTACCGAAACATTTTGTTTCGCTTTTCCAAACATCACAAAAACAATCAAACCGAGTGCGAGAATCCAACCAAGTTGAATACCGACCAATTGATACCAATTTGATTGCCAGGATGTAAAAACGGTATGTGTCACAAACTGAGATGCGCCAAACGGACTATATAAAGCGATCTTGTACATGAGCGGAGGAAACAAAGAAACAGAAAGATATGAACCGCCGAGAATCATCACTGCTTTATCGACCATCCAAAAAATGGGATTAATATCCTCGATCCAGAAAGACAGAAGACCAACGATGATATAGATCAATAGTGAAAGAATGGAACCCAAAAGAAACGTCAGCAAAAATGTTGGAAGAAAAAGACCAATCGTCATCGTCGGAGGAAGACCGATCAATAACATTAATCCAACGGTAGATACGATGGTGATCACAAAAAAAGAATAGATTCCAGACCCAATCTGCCACCACATCCGATAGGAAAGATACGAAATTGGTTTACTGAACAGCACTTCGACATTTCCTGTTTGGACGTCCTGCATGATTACTCTTGAAATTTCTCTGTATCGCATTATGGAAAAAGAGAAATAGAAAAAAATACTCCATGCAGAAAAAAGAAATGTCGACCCATTAATCATTCCATCATTCAACTTAAAAACCGTCCAATATAAAATCAGAAGAATTCCACATCGCATTAATATCGCAACCAAATCCATGATAAGTCTACCTGGATATTGAATACGATCCTTCACGAGTGTTTTTACGATTTTAATTGCCAATCGAATCTGTTTCATAAATATGTCGGATGACGGTTTCAAGATCTGCACTGTAGACATTCACATCCTCCACCTCAAACAGACTCAATAATATTTTTAATGAATCTTGAACAGAGATTTGATTGACATCAACGACAACGGTCACTTTATTTTTTTCTTGTAACGAATAACGGATCCCGTTCGGCAATTTTGGAAACACCTCGAAATTATTTTGTGCGACGAGATCAATATATTTTTCATAGACAAACGTCTTTGCCAAATCTTGTGTCGGCAAATCTTTTATAACAATCCCATGATTAATGATGATCGTTCTATCACAAAGAGATTCAATATCACCAACATCGTGTGATGTCAGAAAAATAGTGGTCTGTTCTTCTCTGTTTATTTTGAGCAATAAATCACGAAGGGATTTTTTTGCAACAACATCAAGCCCAATTGTCGGTTCATCAAGAAGGATGATTTTAGGTTTGTGCATTAAAGACGCAGCAACTTCTGCCCGCATCCGCTGACCAAGCGAAAGTTTTCGAACAGGTTGTGAAATATAAGATCCGAGATCAAAAAGTTCTGTGAGTTCACGAATTCTTTTTTGAATTTCCTCATCTGACATATCGTACATGACTCCAAAAAATTCAAGAGAGTCCGTAAGTGGAAGATTGGGAAGTAATTGCGATCGTTGACCGAACACTGTTCCGATTTGATACGCAAGTTTTTTTCTGTCTTTGGTCGGATCAAGACCAAGAATGGTTACCATCCCAGAAGTCGGAAAAAGAATCCCCGTTAACATTTTTATCGTTGTTGATTTACCGGCTCCGTTTGGACCAATAAATGCAATGCGTTCGCCGTGTTTAACGGAAAAAGAAATATCATTCACCGCAACAATCTCTTTCTTTTCTGGAAAAAATAAATTTTTTATCCAACCAGAAGACGCGTTCTTTGCGGAAAAAGAAAACTTTTTTGTGAGACGAGATACAATAATTGAATTTGATTCCATAATGTATTCATTTCATCACACAATCTAGATTTGCAGAAGCTTTTCGGTTTGTGAACAAAAAACCACCTCAATTAAATGAGATGGTTTTGTGGTGCACCGGGCGGGATTCGGACCCGCGACCAAGAGATTAAGAGTCTCCTGCTCTACCGCTGAGCTACCGATGCAAGGAAAAGGCTGATTTACCGAAATTTCTCGATTGTGCGTGCCAGAATAATACTGAATTGATTGACAATCGTCAAGAATTATCATAGTATTCGGGCACGAAGACATTAAAACATGCGGGCATAGCTCAGCTGGATAGAGCACCAGTCTTCGGAACTGGGTGTCGGGGGTTCAAATCCCTCTGCCCGCACCAGAAAAATCATCACATGCGTGGTGATTTTTTATTCTCAACTTCTTGACTTCTCGACTTCTCACTTCTATCCTGCACACATATGCAAAAACGTGTTTTCATTGTTCATGGTTGGGGTGGAACTCCTGGAGAAGGTTGGTTTCCGTGGCTCCGATATGAACTTCAACAAAGAGGATTCGAGGTGATCGTTCCGCAAATGCCAGATACGGAAAATCCTCGCATCGAGAAATGGATTCCTGCACTTGCAAAAGTTGTTCGCAAAGCAGATGAAGACACATACTTTGTCGGACACTCGATGGGCTGCCAAGCGATCGCTCGATATCTCGAAACATTGCCAGAAGAGACACAGGTTGGCGGAGCTGTGTTCGTTGCAGGATTTTTTAAACGATTAACCGGACTTGAATCAGAAGAAGGTGCACAAGAAATAGCAGATTCATGGCTCAATACACCGATCGATCTTGCACTGGTAAAATCTCATCTTAAAAAGAGCGTCGCTATTTTTTCTGATAATGATCCAGATGTTCCGCCTGAAAATAAAAATGCGTTTCGTGACGAACTGGAATCAACAATTCTGGTTGAGCATGGAAAAGGACATTTTTGTGAAGATGATAAAATAAAAGAACTTCCAATTGTTCTTGAAACACTCCTTGAACTCGCAAAATAAAAACGTACTAACGTACTAGTACAGATCTGTACTAGTACGTTAGTACGTTTAAGACAAATTAAAAATCGACTCACGTGAGTCGATTTTATTTTTACCATCCTTTCGCTTCAATCCCCGCTTGTGCCGCGGCAACCTGAGCTTCTTGTTTGGACATTCCTGTTCCTGTTGCAACTTGTTCCTTTCCAAGAAACACGCCAACCACAAATTCTTTTGCATGATCCGGACCGGTTTCTGAAATAACTTTATATGACGGTGTTACATTTGCATGTTCCTGCGCGGCTTCTTGGAAGCGACTCTTTGGATCCACGAACAAACGATCTTTCAATACACGATCGAGTTCCGAAAGAACACGTGCGTGAATAAATTTCTTTGCTCCGTCCCAAGCTTGATCAATATAAATTGCTCCGATAATGGCCTCGAACGCATTCGCAAGAATATATTTACGAGCTTTTGATCCCGCATCTTTGGATTCTCCGCGAGACAAATGCAGGTAAGGTTCGATTTCAAGCTTTGCGCACAACTCTGCGAGCATCTCTGCATTCACGAGAGCAGCACGCCAGTTTGTAAGTTCCCCTTCTGGATTCTCATAATTCAGATACAAATGTTCTGTCACGACGAGTTCGAGAACAGCATCCCCGAGAAACTCAAGGCGTTCATTGTGTCCGAGACGAAAATCCGGATGTTCGTTTAAATACGATCGATGAACAAGCGCTTGTTGTAACGTATCTTTGTTTTGAAACGTAACACCGAGAGTTTGTTCAAGATCGGTAAGGTCTGTCTTTGGCATATTTATTCGGCGTTTACTTCTTCCTGTTTTTTAACTTCTTCGACGACCGCTTTTGGTTCTAAATCCACTTTTTTTATTTCTCCCTTTACCACCATATCTTTATAAACAGCACCGAGGACCCCGTTTACAAAACGACCGCTAGATTGCCCACCGAATCCTTTTGCAAGTTCAATCGCCTCATTGATCGCAACTTTCGCTGGAATAGCGTCTGAGAACTTCAACTCATAAACTCCGAGACGGAGAATATTGCGATCGATAAGTGTTAGCATCTCAAGAGGCCAATCCGGAGCAAATTGAGTCAAAAGTTCATCGATTTGAGGTCGATTATCAATCACTCCTCGAACAAGTTGTTCTACAAAGGCGTCGTCATCAAATTTTGGAGCGAACTCATGACGGTTAAATGCGATGATTTCCGCAAGTTTTTCATCCTTCATGTCTAAAAAATCCCACTGATAGAGTGATTGCATGGCGATTGTGCGTGAAAGGTGTCGATTGGACATAAACAAAGGAGCTAAAGAACGATATCAATAAATACTATTGTAACAGAAAACACCAAAGGAATCTCCTTCGGTGTTTATAAACTAGGCTTCTTTAGATTTTTTTGGAGCTTTTGCTACTTTTGGTGCTTTCGGTGCCTTTACTGCCTTTGGCGCCTTTTTTTGAGCTTGTTTCACCAATTTCTCAATGTTTTTGTTTGTATTCACAGCCTCACGACCACGATAAAATCCGCATGTGGAACAAGCGTGGTGAGGTTGAACAGGACTTGCACACTTTGCGCAGACAGCTGTTGTGGCTGGCTTCAGTGAGTCGTGGGAACGACGACGTCGGCCGGACGCATTTGATTTCTTTCTCGCTGGTACTGGCATAATTTTAAAACAAATTTTAGTGCTGAAAGGTTACCATTTTGCATCCATCCCGTCAACGGTTCAGATAAATACGTCGACAAAATACCTCAGAATCCTCGTGCATGTGGGTTATTCGGTTAGAATGATACGTGTAAATGAAAGATGATTCTATTTGATTTCCAGCAACATACTTCGCCTCAAGCCATGTCATATGAACGACATTTAGCCAGTACATTTGAACCCCTGAATGAAATTCTTCAAAGGAAAAATCAATTTCCTCACGATACGCATTCAAAAACACATTTGCACGTCGAAACTGCTCATCACCCCAAGCTTCATCAAAACAATTAATCATCATACTGCGTGCAAACTCGTAAGCTCTCGGAGCAATACATGTTTTCTCAAAATCATAAACATGCGTTAATTGAGCTTGATCGTTCCAGAAGACATTTTGATAAATCAAATCTCCATGAATCAAAACAGGATTTGTACTTGGCAGATCTGCAATCTCCGTTGTCAGTGCAGAAACAAGTTTATGTTTTGCTTCAAGTGTTTTTATGATCAGCTGATCCATTTCATTTAATACGGTCTGCTTTCGAAAAACATCCATTAATTCTTCGTACTCCCAAAAAAAATATTGATGTTGCCAAAAGTAAATAGGATCAAATTGTGTGTGCGGTGCATAGGCACCAATCGCATGTATTCGTGCTGTCAGATGACCGAGCACGGCGAGATGAGTATCTGTTAGTTCGTTACTTGAAAGAGAATGCGCTTCCACATATGGAAACAGACTGCACCACTCGCCATTCAAACAGAATGCATCGCGCCCATGCTTATCTTGTATCACACGAATCACGGGGATGTGTTCCCCGGCAAAAAATTGTTCCGCGTGTTTAATTTGGTGAACAACATGTCCAAGACGACGATACACCTTCAAAAAATAGCGTTTTCCGTCTGCACGAACAATCATGTTATGTGCCTTGTATCCTTCGTAGGAAAGTTGTATATCCTCAACGTGTGAAAATCCAAACAAATCACATAAACGATCGCTGTGTTCGAGAATATTTTTAGGAGAAAAAAGAGGCATAAGTGCTTATAAAAACACCGCGGAACTTTCCGCGGTGTTTTATTAGATAAGAGCAAC
>CALQZE010000002.1 GCA_943348955.1 Candidatus Uhrbacteria bacterium RIFOXYB12_FULL_58_10
GCAATCGTCCGGGAGATCCTGCGAGTAAGGGGTGGAAAGTGATTATGAAACCAACCCGAGATCAAGAACCGTTTCTTGCGATTACAAAAGAGTTGGGATTGGATCCGGATACAACTGCGGTTTCTTGTCCGATGCGTGATAAAAAAGGAAATCAGATCGGTTGGGGAGGAGCAATGGGTCCTGCACAGTTTATTCCATCGACCTGGATGGGATACAAAGATAAGGTCACAGCCATCACAGGGAAAAGTGCAAACCCATGGGATATCAAAGACGCATTCCTTGCATCTGCAATAAAACTCGCAGCTGGTGGTGCGACAACACAAGACGGAGAATGGGCTGCGGCTATGCGATATTTCTCCGGATCAACAAACGTCCGTTTCCGTTTTTATGGTGATAACGTTGTTGCAACAGCAAACGCTTATCAAAAAGACATGGACGCATTAGCACAATAAAACAAAAGCATCATCCAATCGGATGATGCTTTTATGACAATGAGGCTGGGTGGCAAAATTCTAGAATGGATAAACTTGAAGAACTTTTTCAAAAATCTTTTCATGCCCGTTTGCATTTGGATGTAAACCATCATCTAAATTTGAATGGTTGATGATCTGAGCGGTCGAAATAAACAACAGATCATTTTGTTCACAAATTTTTTTTATTTCTGTATCGTATTTTTCGATCTGCTCATTCGCATAAAACAATGACTCATCCCATGGGACAGGCATCGTCTGTGCTTCATCAACACGCGTGAGTCCGATGAATACAACTTTGGAAGCGAACTCTTGTGCTTTCTTAAGGAGTGTTTCGAGATTTAATCGAAATGTTTCGAGAAGAATGCGCGGCTGCTCTGGCGCGCGAAGATATTGTGAATCATTGATCCCGATCGCAAAAAAGATCACATCTGGTTTTCTTGCGCTCGCCTCAATATCAAATCGATTCAAAAGTTTTTCTGTATCATCATTCGGGATTCCAAGATTATAGATACGCACGTTTTCATCTTCTGAAGCCAAAAAATGCATTTTCAAACGCTCAACCCAACCACCTTTTTGTTCATCTGACGAACCCCAGGTAATACTGTCTCCAAAAATACAAATGTTCATATCTCTATTATTTATTTCAAACTTTCCTTTATTCTTCGTAGCAACGGAATAGAAATTGATCCACTTCGTTTCACATGAGATTCACGATCGCGAGCTGTCTTCTCCGTAATATACGCTTCATAATAAACTAACTTCCAAGGCCGTCGAGGTCTGGTCGAATCAACTTCTCCATTATTGTGTTGTGCAAAACGTTTTCGCAGATCGCCAGTTGAACCTTTGTAGAAATAATTGATATCAACCTGACTTTGAAGAACATAGAAGTACCACATAACAAATTTAGTATAAAGAAAAGCTTGGTAAAACAAAAGAACACCTCTCGGTGTTCTTTTACTAACATGTTGGCACGAAACGTGACCTGACACACTACAGCTGAGTGGCAGGCCACGTCGGGCGCGACCGACGTGGCCGGGGCGGTGGGAATCGGACCCACGTCAGAGGTTTTGGAGACCTCCGTCCTACCATTGAACGACGCCCCTATAGCAGTGACGGGATTATACAGGATGAGAGAAAAAATGGAAGATCTGTTATGCTTTCTTTGTTTGCAGACAGTTATTAAATTTTCTATGCAATATTGGCTTCTCAAAACAGAACCTTCGACGTATTCTTGGGATGATCTCGTTTGTGATGGAAAAGGATCTTGGGATGGAGTTCGAAATTACCAAGCACGAAATAATCTGAGAGCGATGAAAAAAGGGGATTTGGTTTTTATTTATCATTCCGTACACGAAAAAGTGGTTAAAGGAATCGCAGAAGTTGTTCGAGAAGTGTATCGCGATCAAACGGCGACGGAGGGGGATTGGAGTATGGTTGAGATTGTTCCGATTCAGAAACTTGAAAAAGAAATTTCGCTTTTGGAGATCAAACAAAATCCGGATTTGAAAGAAATGATTCTTGTGAATCATTCGCGATTGTCTGTACAGCCAGTTTCGAAAAAAGAATGGGAAATCTGTTTGAACCTGTCGGAAACGTAATTATGATACAATAAAGATCATTGATACATAAAAATTTTCAAAGAATATGACGCATGTTCATTTCCGTTTAAAAAATGTCTGTACCGTTCTGCTTTTGTCTATAATGACAATAATGGGATTGTTTATTTCCCTGCAAAATGTAAGAGCGCTTGTCTTTTTTTTTCCACTGAGCATCACGACTCCGTATACGTCCTCATTAAATAATGGAAGTTCTGTTATTTCGTTTACAAGCGGGAGCGATGCAACTCCACTCGTTGGTGTGTGTTCTATTGATAATTTTGTAACGTATGCAGAATGTATAACGGGCGTTACGACACTTGCGAACATTCCGGGTTTCGGAGCTCTTCCAGATGGAGTCTTCACCCTCTATCTTCAAGATGATGATTCAAGTCGCAATACTCAAATAGAGTTTAGAGAGGGGATCATCAAAGATACAATTCCTCCCGTCATAACTCCGAGTGCTCCAACTAGCGGTACACATGTAAATTCAACTTTTTCGTTCGTTTATTCATTGAGCGGTAATGCGGATTCAGGCACAATCACATTTGCACAGACAGGCGGTTCTCCGGATAGTGCGTCTCATGTATTTGTGATTGCGAGAGACGATGCGGCTAATGGAACGCACACCCTTTCAAGAACGATGCTTGAGGCGGGCTTTGGAAACTCCTTGGTTGACGGTGCAATTTATTCCATCACATCTGTTGTGACGGACATGGCAGGAAATCAATCCGCACCTATTACCCATACAGGTATCACTCTCGATTTAACCGCTCCGTCTGCGCCAGCACGCACACATATCACTTCAAGTAACGTGATTTCAAATCTCGCAAAAATAGGGGATACCGTTACCGTAACGGCACTTGTGGATGCTGGGACAAGAGTGACTGGAACGATTGGTGGAAAAGTGGCGACAAGCTCCTCAGTTAATGGTTCGGATGCAACGCTTACGCGTCTTTTGGATGGAACAGAAACAGAAGGAGTTGGTCTTGATTTCACCATTGTTTCCACAGATGAGGCAGAAAATTATTCAGAGACATTAACGAAAACCAGCATCGTTGATGAATCTTCCGTTCAGACAGATTTTACAGCTCCTGTTTTACCGACAGCGAGTCCGATTGCGGGCACATATACAGGTACACAAAGCGTCACGCTTTCTTCTGTGGGGTCTTCGAGTGTTCTTTTCACTGTAGATGGCACAATACCAACGTGTTCTACGGGGATCGCTTATGCGGGAGCGATTTCTGTTTCTTCATCAACAACGATTAAAGCAAGAGGTTGTGATATCACAGGAAATGCGTCTGCACTCGCCACCTTCAGTTACACAATAAACATTTCAGGCGGTGGTAGCGGTGGAAATGTTTATACTCCACCTCCATCTTCACCCACAGCAAGTCCAATTGCCGGCACATACACAGGCGTGCAAAACGTGACTCTTTCTTCTGCGGGAGCGACAAGTATTCGCTTCACAACAGACGGAACAACTCCAACGTGTTCTGTTGGAACGGTTTACGTCGGAGCGATCCCTGTGTTTTCAACAAAAACAATCAGGGCAAGAGGTTGTAATGTATCCGGAGTTGCTTCTACACTTGCCACATTTAGTTACACCATAAACAGTTCAAGTGGTGGTAGTGGCAGTTCCGTTTCGACTCCCTCATTGCCGACAGCAAATCCTGTTGCTGGCACGTTTGCAAGTACACAAAATGTCACTTTGTCTTCAACAAACGCGACAAGTATTCGCTTCACAACAGACGGAACAACTCCGACGTGTTCTGTTGGAACGGTCTATACGGGAGCTATTGTCGTTTCTTCAACAAAAACAATTAAAGCAAAAGGTTGTAATGTGTCCGGAGTCGCTTCCTCGCTCGCAACGTTTGTTTATACAATCAATGCTTCAAGCAGTAATAGTTCCATTTCGCCTCCATCCTTGCCAATAGCAAGTCCCGTTTCCGGTGTGTATTCAAGTATACAAACCGTCACGTTATCCTCATCGGGAGCGACAAGTATCCGTTATACAATGGATGGAACAACTCCAACATGTACCATTGGATCGATCTATTCGGGGGCGATATCCGTTTCCTCCACAAAAACAATCAGAGCAAGAGGTTGTAATGCTTCTGGAGTCATGTCTCCACTCGCCATCTATGTGTATACGATAAACAGTTCGGGTGGCAGTAGTATTTACGTCGCACCTATTGCTGTGATCATTCATGACCCTTCTCAATATCTGAAATTGTTGTCGGATTTTGGATTAATCAGTGATCCGGTGAATTTTGAAATGTATAAGTCATCGGTTCAATCCGATGCAAGTACTTATGGTGTTGCGATTACTGCAGAACAGGTGAGGGTTATTTCAAATTTTATTACGTACGGTGCATCAACAGAAACCATCAAACTTGGTTCAGGTGAACGACGTGCGGTTATTCGAGATTATTTTGAAACCGTCGGTCGTGGAGATGTTGTTTGGGATGATATTCAGCGTCTTACGATCGGACAAAAACCCGTCAAACGTAATTTGGCAAAAGAACAAGCACAGGTAGCGGTTGCTCTTGCACATTTTACACAAATGGTTGGTCATCCACCGAACTTTAAAGACACGTCAGAGGATTTGGCTTGGAATACGTTAATGTATCGCATTCGTTTCCCACGTGATCTTGTAAAGGAACAGCAAGGAATTCATAAATTTGAAAGCATTTTCAAGCGTATACCGTTGACTCCTTTTGAATGGGCGATCGTGAGAGCTCTTGGGTATGTATTGAAGAATTGATGGTAAAATAAAAAATAAGACACCAGATTTCTGGTGTCTTATTTTGTCGCAGTGATTACGCTGCTACTTCCTCATCTGTTTCTTCAGCTTCAGGAGCTGGTTCAGCTGCTACTTCTTCAGCTGCTTCTGCTGCTGGGGCTGCTACTTCTTCCTCGGGTGTTTCTGTTTCCATAGGATGCGGAACATGAATGAGGGTGCAAGTATGTCAAGAACGGATGTGTTTGTCAATCCTTTCAGATCTGCTGGCATTTGAAGAGGTGAGGAGATAAAATAAAGATGGTTTTACTCATAAATGGTTCATTATGGAAATGACAGCTCAAGACCATGTCGCTCAGGAAAAAGGCAGCATCCCTTCAATTTCAATGAAAGATTTTTTGGCGATGCAAGAAAAAGGGGAAACGTATACACTTATTGATGTTCGTGAACAAAATGAGTGGGATGCAGGTCATATTGATGAAGCTGTGTTTTTGCCAAGCGGTATTCTTCCGTTTAAAATTGCAGATGTCGTACCGGATAAACACGCACCGATCATTGTTCACTGTGCAAGTGGAGGTCGTTCATCTCTCTGTGTTCAGACGCTCTTAAAGATGGGATATGCACATGTAAAAAATTTAGAAGGTGGTTATACGGGTTACTGTGCTGCTACAAAAAATAAATAAAATGGTTTGTATAAAAAAACGGATAAGGATATAATAAACGTATTGATTCTTTCTATTTCTTATGTTCGGAAAAAAAACACCTCAAAAAAATAAGCGAAAGATTATGCTGATCGTTGAAGATGATGCTTTGTTGTGCCGTGCATTATCAGAAGCATTTTCACATGAACTTTACGATACGTCATGTGTTGGAAATGGACTTGATGTTCAGTCCGCTGTAGAAAAAAACATGCCCGATGTTGTTTTATTAGATCTCATCTTGCCGGGTTTAGATGGATTCGCTGTTTTGAAACAATTGAAATCGGAAATTAAAACAGCTTCCATTCCTGTTGTCGTTATTTCAAATTTAGGTTCTGCGGCAGATGTGAAGTCTGCTAAATCACTTGGAGCGGAAGCTTATTTTATTAAGGCGAACTCAGAAATAAAACAGATCATCGATTACGTAAATGGGTTGGTTTAAGATGCTATGGCAAAGAGTAAAAGCAAAGTTATTTTAATTGTTGAAGACGATGAAGTTATTTTACGAGCTTTATATTTAAGTTTTCATGAAGGAGAATTTACAATTGCAACAGCAACAGACGGAGAAACAGCTTTGAGCATGACACAACGTTTAAAACCCGATTTGGTTTTGTTGGATCTTGTGTTGCCAAAAAAAAGCGGATTCGATTATTTGAAAGACATGAAAGCGGATCCTGTTTTAAAATCGATCCCCGTGATCGTTCTTTCAAATCTCGGAACGGAAGATAATAAAGAAAAAGCAAAGGATCTTGGGGCATTGGATTATTTTGTGAAAGCGGATACGGATCTGTCTGTCCTTGTACAAAAAGCAAAAAAGGTTTTAGAAAAAAATTCTTAAACACATTTTGTGAAAACAGCTTGGCTCAATTTGATTCTTCGATTGTCGAACCAGATTTATCAACGAAAACAGTTGTTGGTTGGACAGGAGGGGGTGCAAATCATTTGGAACATTGTTTCGATTGTTTTGATTGAGATATTGCTGGCTATTGTTTCTCTGCCGCTTTATATCAGTGTTGGTTCTCAGAAAGTGACAGCTTTTTTGGAAGAGCGTGGAGGATATGCAAAAGTAGCGTTTGATTATAAATTGCGTCGGATTTTAACATTGTCGGGTACGGTCGTCATTGCTGTTGTCTGGGGATTGAAACTGTTGTTGATTTTATTGGTTCCAACTGTTTTTGGTCCGTTGCCACTTTATTATGTGAGTGATCTTCGACCGCCAGAATTGTCTTCACAAGAGCAGGCGGCAATTTTAGAAGAAGCTGGTATTCAAAATGCACGCGCTGTTCAAAGTTTGCAGAGACCGGAATTTACAGGAGTGAACAAAACATCCGGCAAGAATTTTGTTTTTTACGGAACGGGTGAACCGAACACCATGGTTGTTTTGTTTTTAACGGATCAACAAACGGCTGTGTATACGGGAACGGTTGATAAGAATGGAGCATGGAGTATTGAGCATGGACAAAAAGAGTTTTTGTTAAGTGAAGGGAATCATTCTTTGTCCGCGTTTACTTATAACAAGCAATCAGGTGTGCGCAGTGATTTCTCCAACACACAATACTTTAAAGTCAAAACAACTTGGTTGGACCTTGTAGTGAGAAATGTAGATGTTCTCGCAAACTTGTCCGTTGTCACGATTATTCTGCTCGGTGCCTTTTTGGTCATTTTAACCATCTGAGTTCTCTCACAACTTTTTTCTATGGAAACCCGTTTGCTTAACTTTTTTCTGCGGTTCTCCGGATTTGTTTTTAATCTCAAGCAAAAAGTTGTTGAAAAAGAAGGTTGGACGGCAGTTTTGCCGACAGCTATTTTATTGATCGGTTCAGAATGCCTTTTGGCGGTTATTTCCTTACCGCTGTTTATTTTTGTTTCACCCCAAAAAGTTCAGGAAACCGGTTTTGTGTTTCCGACAAAGCAAAAAGAGACACGATCTTATCAGTCTTTTATAGTCAGAAGAAAAATCAGTATTTTCACGATCGGTGGCGCGGGTGGAATTTATGCGATGAAAGTCTTGATTGTTGGAATCGTCTCTTTTTATTTGCTCGGAGCAACTCCGTTGCTTGCCGCCATACAGAACTGGGATTTCAGTGTTGCAGGAGATTACACATACGACTCTGCAAAGATTGAAGTGACAGGTGGAGTGGGGCAATTAAAAAATTTGGGAGGTGTTACAAACGGCGCGACAACTAATCCAAATTTTTCGACAGACACAACAGGGTGGACGTATGCAGACTGGGATCAAACGGGTGGAGAATCAAACGTTGTCGGTGCTCGTGTTACTTCTGGTGGAAATCCTGGCGGATATGTCAATGTTAGTTTTCCAGCAGGAGCAAATGATGAATTTGGAGGATATTGGCGACAGTCTTTCGTGACGACAGTTGCCGACCCAACAGTGACAGTTGGGTTTGATTGGCAGATAACAGCTTTTGATACAACTCCTGTTCCAAACACATTTAAACTGTATGCGTTCGTGGATACAGGTTCGGGCGTGCCGGTTATCGGGCAAGAGGTTTGGTCATCCGGTGAGATCTCCGGAACGAGCGGATGGGCTTCCGTGAGCAGTTTTGATGTTTCTTCAAAAGTAACAGCTGCAGGAACCTACTATTTGAAAATCGCCGCGTGGTTGGAGACTCCCGGAAGTTCAAGTGGGCCATTCACGCTCGGATACGACAACGTTCAATTAAACTGGACAAAAACAACGGTTAGTTATGACACAACGAGTCCAACCATCAATCCAACGACATCGCTTACCATGTCTAAAACGGTTAGCTGGAATGCGTTTACAGAAACCGCGACAAAAAACGGCGGAGAAATTTCTTATCAACTTTCTGACGATGATGGAGCAACGTGGAAATATTGGACGGGTTCCGCCTGGGGAACTGCCGGAGCGACAAATTACAATGTTGCAAGCGTTGTAAATACAAACATCGGCACATTTCCAAAAACGAATAATAAAATTCGATGGAAAGCGTTTCTGACAAGTAACGGATCTCAACAGGTTATTTTAGATAACGTCGCGATTGATTACACCGAAAACAGTTTACCGGTTATCTCAAGCGTCACTCCAAGTCAGGGAACAAGTACGGGACGTGTTTATATTCCTTATACGTTGGCGGATGCAGATAGTGATCCAGAAAGTTTGACGACGTATGAATATTCTTTGACGGGTTCATTTACGGGAGAGCAAGTGACCATGACGGCAGCGACAGGAGATCCTTCGCACAGCGGTGTTTCGAGTTTGACGTCATCGCCAGCAGGTGTTTCTCATACGTTTGTTTGGGACGCATTCTCGCAACTTGGTGCGGTGTACAACACAACCGTTTATGTTCGACTTCGTGCGAATGACGGTGTTGGAAATGGTGTGTATGAAGCATCAACCGCATTCACGGTCGATTATGTGAATCCGGTTGTGTCGAATGTGGTTGCTGTACAAACTGCAGGATCGACAAACGTTTCTGTTACGTATGATGTTGCAGATAATACCTCGACAGATTTGTTGATCGAAGTTGATGTTTCAGAAGATGGAGGATCAACATGGACGGTTCCAGACACGTCTGTTTCCGGAAATGTAGGAAGCGGACAATCAACGGGTGCGGGGAAGACAATCACCTGGAGTGCGGGAACAGATTTTGACGAACAACAACAATCGGATATTCAGGTGCGTGTAAGAGCAAAAGATAAATGGCAAAATCAAGGCGCAAATCTTGCGTCTGCAAACGTTGCGCTTGATACTCTGAATGCGGCTGTATTAACAACAGCTAATCTTCAAGCACAGCCAAACGCTGGAGATACAACAGCATTGATCGGCGGATCGTTTACGGAGGTCAATCCAAATACAAATGAATTCTACGTTGCTATTGATGGCGGAGCCTATGGATCCGCAACGGTCGGAACGACGAATACAGCATCGCCTTCAAACCAAGCGACAGCCGTTGGTGCGACGCTTGATGGAAATGATTACATCTCAAACGTAAAACTCGTTCATACGGATGATTTTGGCCAGGTGACTTCAAATGAGAATACTTCACCTTCCACATCGTTTAAATACGTGAAGCCGTATACGCCGGCGACACCAACTCTTTCAAATCCAATTACAACCACACTTGATCTCACAATCAATCCAAATGTAAGTGAAACAAGCGGACTCGAATATGCGATTTTTGAAACGTCGCAATCAAAATGGGTGCAAAGTAACGGAACACTCGGAGCAAGTGCTGTTTGGGAAGTTTTGGGAACGGCAAGCGGACAATGGGGAAACAATACAGGTGTTTCCGCAAAGGTAAACGTGAATGGATTAGTATCTCCGGTTGCGAATTATATTTTTGAAGTCAAATCACGCAATACATCTGATGGTGCAAATGCCGCATCCTCAGAATCCGCTTTTTCCGCAACAGCCCAAATCACAAACACAGCTCCTTCGATCTCACTTGGTTCGATTGCTCAGACAACGGATGGAACAAAGTACATCACGATTAATTACACAGGAACGGATGGACAAGGTGATATCAACAGTTTGACGGTGTTTGAATACGCCCGTGACAATTCCGCATGGAGCACCATGACGGAAAAATCAGGAGTGAGCTCTGACGGAACATCGAATTTGATATTCTTGCCGGGAGGAAGTGCACATGACTTCATGTGGGATGTTGGAACGGATCTTGTAAGCGTAGAAGATTCCACTGTTTACATTCGATTACGATCATCTGATACCTTAACAACAAGCACACTCGCGACTTCATCAGCTTTCGAAATTGATACGATTACACCGGTTGTGTCGAGTGTTTCCGCTGTTCAAAATGCAGGCGTACGAACCGTGGCTTTTACGTATACATTGACCGATGCGAATAATTCTTTGGTCGAATTGGATATTTCAGAAGATGGAGGGTCTACATGGGCGGTGACAGACACATCGGTGACGGGTCATGTTGGAACAGGAGTAACTCCAGGAAGCAAAACAATCACATGGAATGCGGGAGTGGATTTTGATAATCAATATCAGACAGATCTTCAAGTTCGCATTCGGGCAAATGATACGTTTGGAAATCAAGGAGCAAATACTTCCTCGAGTAATTTTACGGTTGATACAAAAGATCCTGTTGTCGCAAATGTCACAGCTGTTCAAGATTCGGCTGCGGACACATTCACGTTTCATTATGATGTCAGTGAAGATTCTGGAAATGTCACGGTTGGACTTGAAGTTTCAAGCAATGGTGGATCAACATGGGTTGTTCCAATCACAACAGCCACCGGAGATGTTGGAACCGTTGTTCCGGGAACAAACAAAACGATTACATGGAATGCAGCGACGGATTACAATGGTTTTGAAAAAACAAACATGATGATCCGTGTGACAGCAACGGATACGTTTTCAAACACATCGAACGCAAGTTCCTCAACATTCACACTTGATTCGCTTGCGCCTCGTGTGACAGGTGTGAGTGCATCACAAACATCTGGTTCAACAAATGTTTCGATTACGTATACACTTGCAGATCAAAATAATTCACTTGTGGAAATAGATGTTTCCGATGATGGAGGATTCACGTGGGCGGTACCAGACACAAACGTTTCAGGAGATGTTGGAGCAGGAATCGCTGCGGGAAGTAAAACAATCACCTGGAACGCAGGTGCAGATTTTGATGAACAAGCACAATCGGATATACAAGTTCGTGTTCGTGCAAAAGATGTTTACGAACATCAAAGTGCAAATACAGAATCGGCAAATTTCGCGCTTGATACGTTGAATCCGGCAACGAATGTTACTGCCGATTTGCAATCGCAGCCGAATGCGGGGGATACGA
>CALQZE010000003.1 GCA_943348955.1 Candidatus Uhrbacteria bacterium RIFOXYB12_FULL_58_10
AATTAGTGAAAGTTGATCAGGAAGCCGCGAAACAAGTTCTTGCGGAAGTTGCAGAGATGATTCGTTACTCCGCACGTGCATTGTCGTGCATTATCCCAAGTGCTAGTGAGGAAATTTTACGTCGCTATGGTACAATCATCGCAATAGGGGATCCTTTATTTCCTCGACGTGATGCATAAAATTCCGTATGGCGTACATTGACATTGTTCTCATGGTTCTCGTCGGAGCGTTTGCTCTGTTCGGATTATTCTACGGTCTCTTCCGGACACTCGGTTCTATTATTGGAACGATTGTCGCGATTATGTTTGCAGATCGTTTGATGGGACCTGCATTTCACACGTTCGGATTTATTTTCGGCGGTGGAGCAATCGCACAAGTCATCTTATTCGTCATTGTCTTTTTCTTGGTTTCACGTGTTGTCGGAATTCTTCTTTGGTTGATTGGAAAAGGACTTGGAATTTTATCATGGATTCCATTTGCAAAATCGATTGATCGATTACTCGGTGGATTATTCGGATTTATTGAAGGTGTCGTTATTGTTGGTATTGGTTTGTTCTTTGCTTCACATGTTCTTCCATCAACCATGTTGACTCCAATGATTGAAACTTCTAAAGTCGCAAAATATCTTGTTGATACGGTTGCAATGTTGCAAGGATTTCTTCCGATTGCAGCAAAAAATGTGATTGACGCTGCTTTAAAATCTGCTTCAATTGTCATTCCAAAATAAATCTTATGTTTATTGACTCTCACTGTCACGTCCATTTTCAGGCTTACAAAGAAGACATGGATGAAGTGATCAAACGAACCCTGGCAAACGGGGTTTTTATGATTACGGTTGGAACACAACAAGATACAAGTCGTCTCGGTCTTGAAGTTGCTGGACGTTATGAAGGCATTTGGGCATCTGTTGGGGTACATCCAAATCATCTTACAGCTCAAACATTTTTTGATGATGATGAATTGCCACCGGAAGATCAGGCAACGCCGCGTATTAAAACGCGTGCGGAAGTTTTTGATCCTGCCTATTATCGTGAGCTTGCAAAACATCCAAAATGTATTGCAATTGGAGAATGTGGATTGGATTATTATCGATTACCGGAAGATGTTGATCGTGACGAAGTTGTTGCGATACAAAAACAAACGGTTCGCGCACAGTTTGATCTTGCTGATGAACTTGGATTGCCGGTGATCGTTCACTGTCGAGACGCATATGCGGATCAACTTGAAATTGTAAAAGAATATACGCGAGTGGGGAAGTTACAACAACGCGGAGTCATTCATTGTTTCGCAGGAAACCTCGAGGAAGCAAATGCGTTTGTCGCGGAAGGTTTTTTGCTCGGGTTTACGGGAGTCATCACGTATCCGCCAAGAAAAACAGATGCGCTCACGGACGGACTCACGATGTCTCAACTTGTGATTCGTGAAATTCCGCTTGAACATCTGTTAATAGAAACCGATTCACCTTATCTCACTCCGGTTCCACATCGAGGAAAACGAAGTGAACCGTCTTTCGTAAAATTTGTTGCACAAAAAGTTGCAGAGATCAAAAATATTTCGATAGATGAAGTTGAGCGTGTCACATTTGAAAATGCAAAACGATTATTTCAGATAAAATAAAACTCGAGAAAGATTCTCGAGTCAGGGAACGGGTTCGTCTGCCGGTTTGATTCCGGTGACGTAGTGGTATTGGTACTTTGGAGAGTTTGGGTTGATACCGAGTTCGAGTTCGTTGATGCAGACGGCCATGTGTCGGCCAAAATTGCACTTATCGAATCCGGCACAGCCATTCTGATAATGAGTCATGCGAGCTTTCCATCCCGCGAGTCTTTGTTGTCCAAGCGGTTGATTCGCATCACCTTCCTTGCGACTGAGAATCAACGCCTGCTCGATGGCCTCTCGAGCAGAATGCCAGGTTGGCAATTGTAAGAGCTGTACAACAGCGGCGGGTAAAACCGACGGTTTTTTTGGTTCAACCTTCGGCGGAAACGACAGTTCAGGAGCCGGTGTTGGCGCAGCTGCTTCCGTCGTTTGATTCGGACGACGGTCTTGTCGACCTTGTTGTCTGTCCGCTCTTGCTTCGCGTCGTTCACCCTCACCTCGAGGTTTGGCCTCCGGTGCTTTTGTTGCAGGGGCTCCGACAAGGATCACTCCCGCCATCGGAAGATCTTGAACGTCGATCGCGTTTGTTGTCCTTGCTACTGCGGGTTGAACAGCATCTGCTGCAACGGCTGCATCTGGTGCTTCTTCAACGTCCGCATCCAGTTGCTGCAAAAGACCGCTCAATTTGTAACCGCATTTGCTGATGTATTCTGCACGATTCGCAAGGAACCGAGAGATATTGTCGAGAACGTCTTGTCCTCCCTCGTAGTCCGGCAACTCTGCCGATTCCTCAGCAGTAGGCTGCCAGTCTTCTCCGAGATGTTGAATGTGCACAGTGTCTGATTCTTGTTCGGCACCGTTACCGAACAAGCCAAAATGTGCCTGAAGTCGATCTTCTGTCTCGTCTCGCACGTTGTCCGTCATGATGCCTCCGTGAAAATGGACCCTGCAATGTAGCAGGATTTTTCGAATTTGTCAATGTAAATGGACGCAAAAATATCTTATAAACGCAGTGACTAGTGGTTTTTGTCGATACCCGACAACTTTTGTAATGATTTCTTGACAAAAGCCTCACTTTTTGATACCTTCTGGAGCTGGTTTTCCCAGCCCTGATGTTTCATCAGGTGAACAGTCCCCACAACAGAGGAGTGCATCAGATGACATCACAGCAATCACGGTTCGCGAATATCATGGAGGCCGTTGGTCTTCGTGTGCTCGAGCCAGGTGCAGAGAAACCGCTCGAATTGAACGCTGTAGGTACTGCCATCGTTCGGCCGACCAAGATCGGCTACATGCGTCGGTTTGCCGCTTCGGTCTTCGAGTTTCTCGCGGAGATTGATCCGTCGGTGCGTTTTCGTGACCGGCAGCAGAACTTCGAGTGGAAGCTCGATTGCGCGCGCAAGCGTGCGGTGATGGATCCGGACGATCCCACCATTCCGTTCATCACGTTCTGCAAGTTCTGGATCAGCACGGACAACCAGAATCGCAAGCTCTTGAATCTCGACGTGAGTCTCCCGGATCCGAATGATCTGAAAACGGTCATGAAAGTTCGGGCAACTCCGCACGTTCTCTTCGACGGCGCGGGCGGTATTCTGCCGTACTTCACGACCGAGATTCTGACACAGAAAGATGCGGAAGGTGTCGATCAAAACGTGGTGCGTTACCACATGAAGTCGATGCTCTGTATGGTCCTGCGTCCCGGCAATGCGCGTGATCCGTATCGAGTCGTTCCGTTCGGCCTCGCGGCTCCCGGCATGATCGAGACGTGGAATCAGGTCGCAGCCGAGTATCGCGATCGTGGCGAGTCGAGCCAGAAGTGGCCGGAAATCGCGGTGATGCCGAACAACCTGCGCGTCAAGCAAGGGATGCGCGTTCTCCTCTGGAAACCGAGCCGGCTCGCAGACAACGGCGACGGTACGTACAACTACGGCGAGATCCACGGACGTTTGATCAATTCCGTGAACGCGGAAGATCTCGCGAACCCGGATCAGAACCCCCAGACGCTGAAGTGGGGTTTCGAAGGCAAGTACTACTTCCTGATCGTTCGAATGAATGACCAGGAGGTTCGGGTGAAATGTCTCGGCAAAGAAGGTGTTGCGGATCTCCGGTCGGGGAAATTCAACTTGGAAGGAACGGGCCGTCTGGACGGATTTGCTGTCCTCGCTCTTGATCCGATCACGGCGAACGCCGACACTGTAATGCGCTTTGCCTTGAAGCTCGTCGAACTCGCGCCGCTCGATGTGTCGAATCCGGCGTACGCCTATGCGCTCAGCATCGGCGAAGTCAATCCGGGAACCGATTCTCCAAAGATCATGCGTGAAATTCTGCGCCCCATTGCCGTAACGTCGGCGATCATGGTGTGCGGCGAACTGAAGATCGCTCTTGAGGATTTCGTCGTGAAACTCTCCGGCATTCAGGGACTGCCCTCCGTCGAAGAAGTTCTCGCAGGCGAAGAGCTCGAGACTGTCTGGTTCCGGAAATCCGGTGATGATGTTCTCGGTGCCTGGATCTCGAGCAAAATGGAAGCGAACTTCTCGTGGAAATCTTGGCTCCTGCGCAACATTCGTCTCGAACTGTTCCGCTTGATCTTGACCAGGGATGGGATTGCTCCACCTGCGAAGAAGCTCACCGTCAAAGCTGAAGAACCGAAGGTTGAAGATGCACCCGTTGTGCCTCCAACCGATACTCCTGCGGCCGCAGCTGCTGCTATCGAAGAAGAACCCGCTGATGCGACGCCTCCGACTACGCCCCGTCGGCGCGCGCGGAAAGCTCCTGAAGCGACGACTCCGTCGTAAGCCAATCACCCTGACCGATCGTTTCCAAAACGTTCGGTTTTTTAATTAAAAAATCCTTTTTCGTGTTTTTAAAATAAGGTTGACCCGATTCCAAAAAACACATATACTATTGGCGCCTTTTTGATTTCTATGAATTCAGACGCCCCTTATTATCGCCTCGCCATGAAAATATTCGCTGATTTCAGCGGATCCATTGCGGTTCCGGCGGTATTGGCAGCCCTTTTAGGCAAATGGTTGGATGAAAAATACCACACAGAACCTCGTTATCTAATAATTCTGCTGCTGGTCGCGTTTTTATCCACAGCCGTTCATCTTCAAAAGAAAGCAAAACAGTATCAAGCAGATTACGACCGTCTTCTCAACAAAAAATAATATTATGCAACTTGTCATTCCACCTGCCGCGGCTGAATCGATTGGACACGTGTTTGGATTTCCGATTACAAACACCATGATCAACGGATGGATTGCTGTTGTTTTTTTTATTACGGTTGTTTTCTTTTTGCAGCGCAAAAAAAAACCTATTCCTCGTGGATTGCAAAATATTGCAGAAGGACTTGTTGAGTTCATGTTGAATGAAATTCAAAAAGTTACGGGTGATGCAAAGCGTTCACGACAATTTTTGCCGATTGTTGGAACGATCTTTCTTTTCATCTTGTTTTCAAACTGGATCGGACTTATTCCAGGAACGGGTTCCGTCGGAATCTGGGAAATGCATGAAGGCGCAATAGAACTTATTCCGCTTCTACGTCCTGCTGCCAGTGATTTGAATTTAACACTTGCCATCGCCGTGTTTGCTATTCTAACTTCACATTTTATTGGTCTCCGTTCCATTGGAATCGTAAATCACGTAAGTAAGTTTTTTAACATTCGAGGAATTTGGCGTTCATTTAAAAAAGGTCCCATTGCCATTGCCGTTGCGGTGATTGAGTTCGGTGTCGGTATTATCGAAATCGTGAGTGAATTTGCAAAAATCATTTCACTTTCATTACGTTTGTTTGGAAACGTTTTTGCGGGAGAAGTTCTTATGACCGTAATGCTCGGATTATTTTCATTCTTCTTGCCAATCCCATTTATTTTTCTTGAAATATTGGTCGGAATGATTCAAGCGACAGTCTTCTCGATGTTAACACTTGCATATCTTACAGTTGCCGTTTCATCACACGATGAACATGATGAGAAACACGAAGACTCGCATGAAGCGCACGTTAAAGCCGCCGCATAAGTTTTGCGCGGAACTTCTTCTGTTGATTTTCGACGCAAGAAGTTCATCGCCAAACGATGGATTCATATTTAAGAATTAATGCATTTTTTATGGAAGCAGAAACACTCGCGATTCTGACAAAAGGTTTGACAATCGCTATTGGAGGAATTGCTCCGGCAATCAGCATTGGACTCATCGGTTCAAAGGCTATGGAAGCAATCGGACGCAACCCAGAAGCAGCTGGAAAATTGTTTGTTCCAATGTTGCTCGGAATGGCTTTCGCAGAAGCGGTTGCTATTTACGCTCTCGTTGTTTCATTTACCCTCTAAACGATACTCGACGAACGATTGTTGCGTTTCGTGACAATCGTGGTTGGTTATTGTTTATCTGTAGTTTTCAAATCATTAACGAGGTTCTGAAACCTCGCTTATCTCCATACATATGGCTGATCCACAAGTTGTTGCGCAAGCAGTTGAAGCTTCCGGCGGAATTGGTACGCTCGGAATCAATCTTAATATTTTTATCGCACAGCTCGTCAACTTTCTGGTTGTGTTGTTGGTGTTATGGAAATTTGCTTACAAACCTTTGGTGAAAATCTTAGACGATCGTTCAAAAAAGATTGAAGAAAGTCTTAAAAACTCGGATGAGGTTGATCGTCGTATTGCGGAATTAGAGAAAGAACAACACGCAATGATCGCAACGGCAAAAGGTGAAGCGACACAAATTCTTGAAGCGGCACGAGCAGATGCAGAATCACGCAAACAAGAATTGTTGCTTGCAGCAAAAAAAGAAGTTGAACGCGTCGTCACTCTCGGAAAAGAACAACTCAAGGCGGAACAAGTAAACATGGTACGCGAAGCGAAAGCAGAATTGATCTTGATCGCGGTCGCGGCGACAAAAAAGATTTTGGAAGAAACAGTTGATGAAAAAAAATCCAATGCGCTTGCGGAAGCCGTTGTGAAAAAAATGACGGCGTATGAAGATCACAAATAAACAGCTCGCCGAACAATTTATTTCCGTTGTTGAATCTGGCAATCAAAAAGAACTTGAGGCCGCATCAGATGTGTTAATCGCATGGCTTGCTTCACGCGGGGAATTGAAACGATTCCGAGAAATCATTCGTGGAATCGATCAAGTCTGGAAAGATAAACACGGAATGGCAACCATCACGATTGAAACGGCTTATCCGATACCAACGTCTGTGAGATCAAATTTAGAAAAACAAGCTGTAGGTGCAGAAATTCGCGAACGTGTTGACGTCTCATTGATCGGAGGAGCACGCATTCGTATTGATGAACATTTGATTGACGGATCCATAGATGGAGCTTTGAAACAATTAACGCACGCGTTAGAAAAATAAACGGTGAATCCTTATGACAACAAAAACAGATATCGTCGACGCTCTCAAAAAATCGCTTGAATCTTTTCAATCGAATGCGTCCGAAGAACAAGTTGGTACCGTTTTATCCGTTTCAGACGGAACAGCGCGTATGAGCGGACTCTCGAGTGCAAAATCATCCGAGATGCTTGAATTTCCAGGCGGAGTGTTCGGTGTGGTTTTGAACTTGGAAGAAGACACCGTCGGTGCCGTTATTTTGGGTGATACAACAAAGATCAAAGAAGGGGACACGGTTCGAGGTTTGGGACGTATTTTGTCCATTACTGTTTCTGACGATATCGTCGGACGCGTTGTCGATCCTCTTGGAAATCCAATCGACGGGAAAGGAAAAATCAACGCAACCAAATTTTTTCCAATTGAAAAAGTTGCTCCAGGCGTGATGACACGTAAGTCCGTTGGAGTTCCTCTTCAAACAGGAATCAAAGCGATTGATGCGTTAATCCCAATCGGACGTGGACAACGTGAGCTCATCATTGGAGATCGTCAGGTTGGAAAAACCGCGATTGCGATTGATACGATCATCAACCAAAAAGGACAAAACGTGAAATGTATTTACGTTGCCATCGGACAAAAGGAATCAAAGATCGCAAAGATCGTTGCAAAACTTGAAGCTGCTGGAGCGATGGAATACACAACGATCGTTGTGGCTGGTGCTTCTGATCCTGCAGCGCTTTCTTATATTGCTCCATACACCGGTTGTACGATTGGTGAATACTTCATGGCAAAGGGTGAAGATGCACTTGTTGTTTATGATGATTTATCAAAACACGCTTGGGCTTACCGTGAAATTTCTCTCTTGCTTCGTCGTCCACCAGGACGTGAAGCGTATCCGGGTGATGTGTTTTATTTGCACTCCCGTTTGCTTGAACGTGCAGCGCGTTTGAATGAAGACAATGGTGGTGGATCTCTCACAGCGTTGCCAATCATTGAAACACAAGCGGGCGACGTTTCTGCGTACATCCCAACAAACGTTATTTCTATTACAGACGGACAAATTTATCTTGAAAGTGATTTGTTCTACCGCGGAATTCGCCCGGCGCTTAACGTCGGACTTTCCGTTTCTCGTGTTGGTTCAAGTGCGCAAACAAAAGCGATGAAGAAAGTTGCGGGTAAATTACGTTTGGACCTCGCTCAATTCCGCGAGCTCGAAGCATTTGCTCAATTCGCAACAGATCTTGATCCACAAACACGTGCACAAATTGAACTCGGACGCCGAACAACAGAATTATTGAAACAACCACAATATCAACCACTTCCGTTTGAAGAACAGGTAACCGTTATTTTCTCTGTCACAAACGGATATCTTGAAAAAGTTCCAACAGAACGCGTCGTTGCTTGGGAAGAAGACTTCTTAAACTACATGCGCTCTTCAGGGGCTGAGGTATTGAAGAGTATTCGCACAGAAAAACAGATGACGGATGAAAACACAGCCGCATTGAAAACAACAATTGCAAGCTTTAACGAGCAATGGAAGTAAGGCTATGGCCGTACAAACCCGCACAATTCGACGACGGATCAAATCCGTAACCAACACGCGCAAAATCACAAAAGCGATGGAGCTTGTTGCTGCCAGCAAAATGCGCAAAGCCATGCAGTCTGTTTTGGGAACACGTCCTTATGCAAGACTCGCTTGGAATGCAGTCATTTCGATTGGCTCCAAAATCGACACAAGTCTTCATCCGTTGTTGAAAGAACGAAAGCAAGTGAAGAAAGTCTTACTATTGCTTCTCACGTCAGATCGTGGACTTGCTGGAGGATTCAATACAAACATCATTCGTAAAACAATTGAACAGATTAAAGCTCTCGGCGAAGGAGTCGAGTTTCAAACCATTTGTATCGGAAAACGCGGAGCGGATGCAATGCGCCGAGCGAATCATCCAATTCTCGCAAGCTTTACGGAAATTACAAACAACACAAAGTTTGAAGAAGTTCTCCCAATCGGTCGCATGGTCATTCATGAATTTACCAATGGAGATTTCGATCGCGTTCTCGTCGCCTACACAGATTTCGTAAGTGCGCTTACACAAAAACCAGTTATTCTAGAATTGCTTCCGCTCGGAACACCTGAACAAATGCAAACACTCGGAAACATGGAGGAAGTAAAACCGGGAAGCGAATCACAAATCGCTGCGGTGAGTGAATACACATTCGAACCTTCGCCTCAAGCGGTTCTCGATCGTATTTTGCCAAGACTTGTTGAAACCATGATCTATCAAGCCGTTCTCGAATCTGCTGCTTCTGAACATTCCTCTCGTATGATGGCAATGCGCAGTGCATCGGACGCCGCAGGAGACATGATTGATAGCTTAACCTTTGCTTATAACCAAGCTCGACAAGCGGGCATTACACAAGAGATCGCCGAAATTAGTAGTGGAAAGGCCGCTCTCGAATCGTAAATTATTCTATGACTTCATCATCCCCAAAATCTGTCGGTCGCATTGCTCAAATCATTGGGCCGGTTATCGATGTCCGATTTGAAGAAGGACAATTACCAGAAATCAACTCAGCGCTTACAATCCAAACAAAAGATGGATTGCTTACGCTTGAAGTTGTTCAGCACACAGGTCACAACATCGTTCGTACGATCTCTATGTCATCCACAGACGGTCTTGAACGTGGACTTGAAGTGATTGCAACCGGCAAGCCAATTACGGTTCCTGTTGGACCTGAAACACTTGGACGTATGTTCAATGTGACAGGAGTTCCAATCGACAACATGCCAGAGCCAAAAACAAAACGCCGTGATCCAATTCACCGCGAGGCCCCATCCTTTGATGAACAATCAACCAAAGATGAAATTTTTGAAACCGGAATCAAAGTGATCGATTTGATCTGCCCGTTTTTGCGTGGTGGAAAAACTGGTTTGTTTGGTGGAGCTGGAGTGGGGAAGACCGTTCTCATCCAAGAGCTCATTCACAACATTGCAAAAGAACACGGTGGATACTCTGTTTTTGCTGGTGTTGGTGAACGTACACGTGAAGGAAACGATTTATACATGGAAATGAAAGAGTCTGGAGTTTTGGACAAAACAGCTCTTGTGTTCGGACAAATGAATGAACC
>CALQZE010000004.1 GCA_943348955.1 Candidatus Uhrbacteria bacterium RIFOXYB12_FULL_58_10
CAAGTAAACAAAATTTTGCGATACGTGTTCGTCCACGTTCAGAAATCCACACGAGAGCCGATGCGATAAACGGTGTCGACAATACGAAGAGCGGCAACCAATATCGGACATACGAGTTCGCAATCGTGATTTGCGTCGGATCCGGATTATCAAACAACGTCCAACTGCCATACCAAAATCCAAGCCAAAGTGCGAGAACCGTTGCTGTGATTGTGAAAATGCGTCGTGCGCGTTTTCCTTTTTCAGAAGTTTTTAACACAACAGGCAAACCGATGATCGTAAGACCCGTTAACCACCAAAATAAGCTGAATAGATAAAAAACAACGTGTTTTGCTGTCGCGCGCAGATGCAATCCAAACGGAAAAAGCCAACTCAAACGGTCTGTAGCCGCTTCCTCTTGCACGATTGCGGCAACAGCATTTTGATTTGAGGAAATAAAATTATACCCCATCACAAACGGATGACCATACGTTTGTGCATTAAAAAACAACATGAGCGCGAGCGGCAAAGCGAACGCAACAGCAAACACCATCGCATCACGAACAGGACGAACGCGTTTCACGACAAGAAGCAAAACGATCAGTGGCAACACCCAGTAAAGTTCTACGATACGTACAAAAAGCGCAAAACCAAAACAAAAACCCGCAAGAGCAAAATCTGTGTGCGTTTGAAAATATTTCAACACACCGATGCGATTTGAACATCGTTTCAAATGTGCAACAAGTGGTTGCTCGCATAAAAAATACGTACCGAAAATGAGAAAGGAAACAAACAATACGTTTGGCATGAGTCCGCGACTTGCGTAATACCAAAACGCCGGATGAAACAACAAAATGATTGCGGAAATAAACGCGACACGTTTTGGAAACCAACGTTTTAATATTTTTCCCCACGCAAGTGCAGCCAGAATCGCGATCACAGGTGTCAAAAACGGCACAATCCATCCACCAAAAAAGAAGGAGAAAAAGGCATAGGCAACAGGCAATCCCAAAAATCCACCGGGCAACAAAAACATTCCATCCGTTACCATACTACGCGGATGCAACAATCCTCCAGCAGATTCATTCAATCGATCAAGAACACGAAAAGATCCGGTCAACGAAAATGCTTGTGTGAAAAAATGCGTTGCTGTTTCATCCGGCGAAATGAAGATAGTTGCATGACGTGTTACAAAAAATGTCCCTGCAAAAAAAACAGCAGCACAAACAGCCAAAATTCCCCAACGAGCAGAACGCGTATTAAATGCCATACGTAAACAAGCTGATCACAGCAAGAACGATCGCAAGAGCAAATGTTCCATTTGTAAACGGAATAAAAAAATCATAACCGGCCCAAAGGGTGATGAGTAATAAACTCACACCGAGAACTTGAAAAAACATTTTTGTTTTTCCAAAAATATTGGAACCCATCGGCTTCCCTTTCAACTTACGATAATACCCTCCGATCAATATAAGCGCATCAACGAATAGAATCAGAAAACTTAAAATAGGATGAACATGTTTCACGACGACAAAAACAATCACCGAACCGATCAATAATTTGTCTGCAAGAGGATCATAAAACGTCCCCCATTCCGTCACCTGATTGCGCAATCGTGCAAGAGAACCATCAAGGGCGTCTGTGAACGCGGAAAATAAAAAAAGAGGAACGCCGATTTTATAATTTTCTACAGACAAAAACATCAAAATAAACGGAATCGTCAATATACGAAAGACTGTCACCATGTTTGGAGTGATCCATTTTGGCACGAGGGGGACAAAGGTGTAACGCATGAAAAAATCATGCGGGAAAAGTTTATGAGGATCACGATTGAGCATAATGTGGTAAAATGAAGAAAATTCAACACCCTCTTTGCTATGTTTCATCGCGCCTATTCTACCATTCTTTTTCCACTTTTCATAGCGATTTTCATCGCAAATACGTTTATCTTGCAACAACCCTTGATCGGGATTGCTCTGCTTTTCGTTTACCTTATCTGGTTCGGGAATGCGCTTTCTGCACACATTCTGCCACAGGAGGATGAACCGGGCCGATGGTGGACAGGCATCTTCGTATTACTGTCGATGATCATGGCTCTCGGATCGATTGTGTATTACGCAGCATTTGTTCCAGCAATCATTTTCCAGCTCATTGTTCTTGCAACGCCGATGGTATTGATCGGCGCAAAAAAAAACAAACCCATCTTCTCTTTCTCTTTTACGTCATGGATCGCAAAATGGCGAGAAAAAAATACAGGGATCACACGATCTCTCATAGGTGCGGTCCTCTGTGCGACTCTTTCCCTCGCGATTTTTTTTCATCGCATTCAATCACAACCCATTCTGGAAGCTGTCCGTTCTCCGTGGGACAAAATTGACATTTCTCTTCTCGCTCTTTTTGCTATCGCATCTCTCATCACATTCACACTTCTTTATCGCGGTCGCGAACGAATTCTTTCTCTTTTTTTATTCGGCTTGCTTTTCCTTTCTCTTTTTTCTTTTGCTGCGATTGTTTATCCCATCGGATACGGTTTTGACTCATTTATTCACAAAGCAACAGAGACACATCTTGCAAACTACGGAACCATCACCCCAAAACCGTTTTACTATATTGGACAATACACACTCGTTCTTTTTTTCTCACATGCTTTTTCTCTCCCAATAGATCTTGTCGATACATTTCTGGTTCCCCTTCTCGCAGCACTGCTACTTCCACTCGCTTGGTATTCTGCTTCCGTACGCATCATAAAAAATCCGCGTCACGCCTTGTTTGCCCTCATCGGATTATTTTTATTGCCCCTTGATTCGTTCGTGATTACAACCCCACAAAGTCTTGCGAATCTCTGGACATTACTCGTCATTCTAGCTAGCGTTCCACTCCTCGTCGAAATAGATCCTCTTCTTCCCGGTCTTTTTGGGAAAGAACGTTTGAAAAATCTTGTCGGGAAATTGTTTCCGATTTTTATTGGAACAATCGCAACCATGCTGATCCATCCGATCGCAGGCATTCCGATCTTTTTCTTTTGCTGTTTACTTGCACTCAACTCAAACTCCGCCAAAGGCGGATCCTCCTTTGGCGGAAAAAAGAATTACTTTCGATCATTTCTTTTCTGGATTGTTCTTGCAGCAGGCGCAGTCATGCTCCCCGCAAGTTTCATTGCTAATGCTGTCAAAAGCGGACAAGGACTTCATCTCAATGTTTCCAACTTGAGTCCGATGCAACTCTTTCACTCGCTCAATCTCGACATCTTCTTTCAAAATCGATTCAGTCCCCTGCTCGACTTTGTCTATTTGTACGGTCAAAACATGCTTTTGATTGTGTTCGTTGTAAGCATGATTGCATGGTGGATGTATCGCAAAGAACTTTCACGACAATTTTATATTCCTTTGTTGATGATTCTTGTTCTTGGCGTCAATTATCTTTTACTCGCAAACGTAATCGACTTTTCTTTTCTCATTGATTACGAACGTTCAAACTACGCAACCCGTTTGCTTCCGCTCATGGCTTTTTTCTTGAGTCCGTTTCTTATTCTTGCAATCGGCCACGTCTCCATCAATATCCGAACACGTCCCATCATTTTAAAATTATCCCTCATCGTCCTTGCAACAGCAATCGCAACAAGTGTGTTCTATCTTGCCTATCCGCGACATGATGCTTACACAAACAATCATGGGTTCAATGTCAGCAAAGCAGATGTAGATGCAGTATATTTAATCGAAGATTGGGCAAAAGGAGCACCCTACATCACCCTTGCCAATCAGTCTGTTTCCGCGGCAGCCATGAAAAATATTGGCTTCCGATATTTTGGAAATCTCTTTTTCTACCCCATTCCAACAGGTGACCCCATGTATCAAAAATTTCTCGCGATGAACGACACGCCAAATAAAAAAATCGTAAGTGAAGCGCTCGGACTTATTCCACCTGAAGAAAATGTTCACACGCTTTTTTATGTTGTCGATACCTATTGGTGGGAAGCATCACGTATTATTGAAACCGCAAAATCTGTTTCGGATGATTGGAAAAGTGTCGGTGGATCTGTTTATGTATTTCGATTCGATCTAAAATAAAAAGAATCCCTTTCGAGATTCAGAGGTTAGTCCGGACGCGTTACGCGCAGAATTTCTTCGAGAGTCGTCAGACCATTTGCGAGTTTTATGAGCCCTGACCGACGCAAGGTTTGCATTCCGTCTGCGATGGCAACGCGTTTCAATTCAGTCACAGAGGATCCCTGGAGAATAGCTTCGCGCAGAGCATCTGTCATGGGCATGATTTCGTAAATCGCGATACGACCTTTGAAACCCGTTCCTCCACACAGTGTGCAGCCATTACCTTTCTTGAACTCACAAACAGCGTATTCATCCCGCGAAAGACCTGCATCGATACATGCTTTGCGATCGAACATAAACGGTTGCTGACATTCGAGACAATTACGGCGCACGAGACGCTGTGCTGCAATGAGATTCACGGACGCAGGAATGAGAAAGTGTTCAACGCCCATGTTCATGAGACGACCGATCGTCGAAGGAGCGTCATTTGTGTGCAACGTAGAAAGAACCAGGTGACCGGTCAGAGCCGCTTTGATTGCGATCTCTGCGGTTTCGTAATCGCGAATTTCACCGACCATGATGATATCCGGATCCTGACGTAAGAATGAGCGCAGAGCTGAGGCAAAATTCAGACCGATGTCCTCTCGAACATGAAGCTGATTGATGCCGCGCAATTTGAATTCGACAGGATCTTCCGCCGTCGAAATATTCACATTCGGTTTGTTCAATCTGTGCAAAGCCGAATAGAGCGTCGTTGTCTTTCCGGAACCGGTAGGTCCTGTCACGAGAACCATTCCGTGAGGCTGTTCGATCGCATCCAAGACTTTCGCGAGATCATCTGGATCGAGTCCGAGCTTTGTCATGTCTGTCTGGAGATTGCTCTTGTCAAGCAAACGCATGACGATCTTCTCCCCGAAAAGAAACGGGGTGACCGAGACGCGGAAATCGCATTCCGTTCCGTCGGAGAGACGCATCTTCATCTGCCCGTCTTGCGGCAAACGACGTTCCGAAATGTCGAGAGAACTCATAATCTTGATGCGACTAATGACCGCATTTCGGATTTTCACCGGCGGACGTTGAACCTCATACAAGATTCCATCGATACGATACCGCACGCGGAATTCGTTCTCGTAGGTCTCGAAATGAATGTCAGACGCACCGCGACGGAACGCATCAACCAAAATCAGATTGACATACCGAATGATCGGCGCGTCTTCCGAGGATTTCTCAAGCGCTGCAACATCGACAACATCGACTGCGTGCGAAGAAATTTCTGCACCATCCGCGAGTCCTTCGAGTTCATCCGCGAGTTCAAATCCGCGTTCTGCTTCTTCAAACGGCTGATAGAAACGTTTGATGGACTGAGCAACATCTTCTGATGTTGCAACCACACGTTCAATCGAATAACCCGTCGAGAACCGGAGATCATCGATCGCACTGAAGTTCCCGGGATCCACCATTGCAAGAATCAGTTTCGTTCCTTGCGGAGTACGAAGAAGAGAAATCGGAACAAGCAGGTTTCGCTCACACATTTCACGCGAAACAGCTTTCAGAACTTCTTCTTCCGGCTGCGCAACCGAGCTCAAATCGATCGAAGGAATTTTGTACTGCTCTGCAAGCAATTCACGCAACTCCTTTCCATTCAAGAAACCGAGTTCAGCCAAAGCAACACCCAGATGTCTACCCGTTTTCTCTGCAAGCGCCATCGCACTTGTGAGCTGAACGGGAGAAACGGCTTTCGTACGAAGAAGAACATCTCCGAGCGGTTTGGTGACAGCTGGATAATTGCCACTCGGACGATGCGTAGGACGAAGCGGTTCTGCTGCCATGAGATGACTCCTGAGGTTGAAGGAACGATAGAGATCGAACGATTCGATCTCTTTTGAGCTTCCCATGCACGAACTAAACGGTCAAGAAAACCGATCTATTGACAGGGTTTTAGTTTGTGTGTAATCTACACTTAGAAGTGTAAAACGTACACTTAGTACTTTGCAAAACGTCCGGAGGACCCCATGTTCTTTTTCACCCTCTTTCGCCTCGCCGGTGCAACCGGTTACGTCTTCCTCTTGCGGAACGGCAAATCGCGTCCGTACGGCCTCGCATGGAGCGGCATCATCGGCCCATCGACAACGGTTGCCGTCGTTCCGACGACTCCGCGAGTCATCAGCTTCTCGATCGAAACGCGGACGAGTGATAATCAAAGCGTCACGGTCGTCGGCGACCTCAAGATCACCCTCGATCCGGCGGTGGCCGCAACCAAGTTCGACTTCACGGTCGATCCCAAGAACGGCGCGTACAAGAACGCCTGGTCGCAGGATCTGCAAGCGGGAGTGATGGCTCAAGTGCTGGCGCCTGTGCGCGACAACATGCGAGGACTTCTGATCAAAGACGCCATGACGGCGCACGCGGGTGTGATGAAGGCCGTGATGGATGCGCTCTCGGGCGAATCCAATCCCCTCTCCGCGTTCGGCATCAAGACAGAATCGTGCTCGATCGTACGCATCGAAGCGGACGACGAAGAAGTCGCGAACTCGATCGGTGCAACGGAACGGCAGCTGATGCTGACGAACGCCGACCTCGCCACCCACACGCGGCAGATCGCGAAGGCGACAAACGCTCGTGCAGTTTCGACCTACGAAGCGGAAACGAAGCTGGAGCTCGAGCGCAAGCGCACCGACTTGATCGCGCAGCAGAGCACGAACAAGCAAGCGGAAGCTGTCGCCGACGCTGAAGCCACCACGACTCGCCTCGCACCCATGATGACCGTGGATCCGGGCCGACTGCTCGCCATGTCGATCATGGAGATGGCGAAGACTGGTCGCGTCGGCAACCTGAACATCAGCCCGGAAATCTTCGCAGCTGTCTCGGCTGCGTCGTCGAAGGCTGCATGAACCGCATCGTCATCGTGAAAAAACTCACACGACTCGAGGAACTGATCCGCGAACATCTCACGATGAACGCGGCCACGTTCGATCTCGAATCGCGCGAGCAATCCATCACGCCATACGAGCAGGAACATGCAACGTACGAAGCCGCACTCGCGGAAATTCGTCGACAACTGCCGAGCGACATCCAGACAGCAGAAGTCACGCGTGAGGAACTTCCGAATTTTCTCTTTCGGGAAACAGACTTCATCATCGTCTGCGGACCGGACGGACTGTTCGCCAACCTCGCGAAGTACGTTCAAGACCAGCTCGTTCTCACCGTCAATCCGGATCAATCCTCGATTGCCGGTGTCCTCATGCTCTTTTCTCCACAAGAAGTGGGATCGCAAATCGCGCTCGTGCAAGGAAACAAGCACCGCACGGAATGTCTCCCCTTTGTGAAAGCTTGCGTGGATGATGATCGTATCGTCTGGGGCATCAATGATGTCTTCGTCGGGCGCAAAGACCATGTCAGTGCGCGCTACGAGATCGAGTTCGGAGGCAAGAAAGAATTGCAATCTTCAAGCGGCATCATTGTCTCAACGGGCGTCGGCGCTACAGGATGGATTCGTTCGATCGCAACCATGCTCGATGGGCTGAACGGCGGACGTCGACCGCACTTGTTGTCGACACTGCCTCAGCCGACCGCAAAAGAACTCGTGTTCGTCGTCCGGGAACCGTTCCCCTCGCCGAACACAGGCACGTCAATTATCACCGGACGCATCACGCCCGGTCGTCCGCTCATCGTTCGCTCACACATGCCCAAAGGCGGATATCTTTTTTCAGACGGCGGCGTCGAAAAAGCAATCTCCTGGAATGCGGGTGCAACCGTTGCAATCACGGTTGGTGAACGCTTCATCACACGCATCATCCGATAGTCTGCGGAACAGAACTTTGTTCCGCTTTTTTATTTAAAAACTCGCTCAAATTATGAGCGAGTTTTCTTTTGCATCATCTTTTCAAGTTCATCCACATATGACTTCAGTGCATATTTTTCTGCACGTTGTCGAATTGCCTCGCGATCAAACGATCGATCTGCTGCGCGTTTCAGTATGTCAACAAATTGATCTGTATTTCCTGGTTCAAACAAATATCCGTTCTCTCCTTCCGTAATCAATTCCGGAATGCCACCGATACGCGATGCAATCACCGGAACACCAACGGCAAAACTTTCATACATCATTGTCGGAGAATTTTCGTAACAAAGAGATGGAACAATCACAACATCCGATAGAGCAATTTGTTTTATGATTTCATCTGTCGAAAGAAAACCGTGATACACGAATCGTTTATCCGATGTGCATTGTTGTTCGATCACGGATCGCAATGATCCATTCCCGGCGATATGCAATTCAAATGGAATATCGAGTGCTTCAAGTGCGTTTAAAAGAAACACGATACCTTTATGCGTTTCAAGCTGTCCACCAAAAAATAATCGGATGTGTTTTTTCGTTTCATCTTTTACAAACAAAGATTCTGCAACAATCTCTGTTTCTGGTGCAGGATTCGGAAGAATGCAAACCGTCGCATCACGGAATAATCCGCGTTCACGATACAGATCGATGAGAAACTTGGAGGGAGAAACGATCACGTTAGGTTTTCCAATTGCGATGGAAACGGCGCGTTCATACCATCGACGCAAAAAAGATTGATTCAAAAAAGAGCGTTCTTCTCCGTAAATCAACAATCCGCTTGGAACGCTCAATTGTAAATCGTGAAGCGTGTGAATTTGAAAAACATTCTGTCGCTGAATCGCACGAGATAAATTCAATCCAATTCCCTTCAAGTTATGTGTCAGAAAAACATCTGGCTTTTCTTCACGGATAACACGACGAATCACTTGATCCGAAAATGGATTACATAAATCGACCATGTGCCAAACGAGTTTTAAAAAAAATGGAAGTCGATCGTGATTCGAAATATTGAACGGAAAACCTTTGTACGTTTCACGCGTCAAAACAAAAATCGAATGTCCCCGATCGGATAATTCGTCAGCGATGCGAGCCGCAACAATCTCTGCACCCCCTCGCGCATTCGGCGGATAATAATTTGAAACAACCGCAATCTTCATACGGACGTTTGATATTCACGCGGTGATTCTTGAGAAAGAACAGAATGATACGTGTTCTCAAGATTTGTGATAAGCGGTTCCCAAGCGAATTTTGTTTCCGCGTGAGATCTGGCAGATCGTCCAAAATTTTCTCGAATGTCTTTTCGAGTCAGTAATAATTCAATCGCATCTTTAAGCGCACCGACATCTTCCGGAGCAACACGCAAACCCGTTTCCCCGTCCAACACAACCGATCGCACACCCGGAAGATCTGATGCAATGGATGGAATTCCTGTTGCTGCAGCTTCAAGGGCAACAAGTCCGAACGCTTCCGCACGCCGCGTCGATGGAAACAAATGAATATCCGCCATGCGATAATAACGTGGAAGATCCTCGTTTGAAACCCCACCGACAAACGTCACATGCGATTCGATTTCATGCATGCGTGTGAGGGCTTCGTAGGTCGAACGTAAGTTTCCTTGTCCAACAATAACCAAATGCCAGGGAATATTTTTTAATTCTTTGAGAGATTCGAACAAGACAGGCAATCCTTTAAAGTGATGTGCCTCATCAAGTCCGCCGACAAATACTAAAACAGGAATCGTTAAATCTATTGAAAGCAAATCACGCATAGCATCATCGTGTCCCGGATGAAATTTTTCGAGATCAACGCCGAACGGATGAATTTCCACACGATCCATGATTCCCGAAATATCTTTGAGCGCAGACGTGTCCGCATATTCTCTCGAACTCACCAAAATACGATCCGCACGATTCGCAATCCATGGAAACAATAATCGCTTATGCGCTTCAAAAATCGCCCCGCG
>CALQZE010000005.1 GCA_943348955.1 Candidatus Uhrbacteria bacterium RIFOXYB12_FULL_58_10
CTAAACGTCGAACGTGACGTTCTGCGCCGGAAAATTCTGTGTTGAGCCAGGCGTCAACGACTTTTTTTGCGTCGCTGATCGACATGAAGTTGGCGGGGAGACAAAGAATGTTTGAATTGTCGTCTTCTCGAGCTGCGCGCGCTGAGTCTTCATTGAATCCGGTTGCTGCACGGGCACCCTTTACTTTATTTGCGACAATACAGATTCCAGCCGAAGATCCGCAGATGACAATCCCATGCGAACCCATGTCGTTTACGACACGTTTTGCAACAGCAAATCCAAAATCGGGATAATCATCGTTTTGCACAAGGTTTGAATTACCCATGTCCACCACGCGATATCCTTCTTCTTTCAACATATCTTCAAGCGCCGCCTTCATATCCCAGCCCTGATGGTCTCCGCCGATATAAATGGTTTGTTTTGTCATAGTGGGGATATTGTAGCAGATTAAGGTGAAATTGGGAGTTGAGTGATATACTTGATGCATTATATAAAATTTATTGTATGCGAGTGAGAGAATTGGAGAAAGATATTTTTAATCGCATAAAACAAAATGCTCTTTTTCAATTTCATGTTCAGCGAACGATCTATTATGTAATTCGATTGGCTCGGCATTATCACGTCGATGAAGAGGAGTCTATTGCGGGGGCACTTTTGCACGATATTGATGGAATCGTAGTAAATACAAAAAATGATTTTTTGATGGGACAGAAGATCGCAAAAAAGATTTTATTATCTCATGGATATTCAGATAAGTTCATCCAAAAAATTCAAGGAGTGATTTTGACACACAGTTCAGGATCTGTCGTGAAACCAAGAACAAAACTTGAACAGATTGTTGCAAATGCAGATGCTTTAAGTCATTTTGAAATGTTGCCGTTATATTTTCATGTAAGAGGCGTAAAGCAATTGAGTTTCAGGGATGCACTAAAGGAAGTAAAAATAAAATTAGATCGATCAGAAAAAAAGTTGACGCTTTATGAAGCGAGACGTATTGGTCGATCACTTAGACGAATGACGGGTAAACAGTTCGAACATTACGATATCTTCATATAGACGTTTTGTTTGATTTTTCCGATCATTTTTGGCATACTCTCTGGGTATGAACTTCCCCGAACAAGAGAAAAAAACACTCGAATTTTGGAAAAATAACCAAATTTTTAAAAAGACCCTTGAGAAAGATGCTCCAAAAGGATCTTTTGTTTTTTACGAAGGTCCGCCAACGGCAAATGGAAGACCCGGTATCCACCACGTGGAAGCACGCGCATTTAAGGATTGTATTCCTCGTTTTCGTACCATGCAGGGATATCGCGTGATGCGAAAAGCTGGTTGGGACACACACGGACTTCCTGTTGAAATTGAAGTAGAAAAACAACTTGGATTTAAGGGAAAATCTGAGATCGAAGAATATGGAATTGAAAAATTTAATAAGCAATGTAAAGAAAGTGTTTGGACATATAAAAAGGAGTGGGAAGAGTTTACAGATCGTTTAGGATATTGGGTGGACATGGAAGATCCTTACATCACGTATGACTCAAAATACATTGAGTCACTGTGGTGGATTATCAAACAAGTTTGGGAGAAAAATTTGTTGTATAAAGATTATCGCGTAACTCCACATTGTCCACGTTGCGGAACCAGTCTTTCCTCACATGAACTTTCACAAGGATATGCAGATGTAAAAGATCTCACGATCACGGCAATGTTTAAGTTGGTTGGAAAAGAGAATGAATATATTTTGGCATGGACGACAACGCCTTGGACATTGCCAGGAAACGTTGCTCTTGCGGTTGGAAAAGATATTTTTTACGTGAAGATTAAATTGAATGATCAGTTTTTGTGGTTAGCAAAAGAGCGCCTTTCTGTTGTTGAAGGTGAATACGAAATCATAGAGGAAGTAAAAGGAGAATCGTTGGTCGGACTTGCGTATGAACCGCTTTATCCGTACATGGTACAAATGGTGACAGGAGAAAATAAAACAAAAATGGATGTAACAGGTTATCGCGTTCATGCGGCAGATTTTGTGACAACGGAAGACGGAACCGGTGTTGTGCATACGGCTGTCATGTATGGACAAGAAGACTTTGAACTCGGAAATAAAATTGGATTACCCAAACAACATATCGTGAATTTGAATGGAACCTTCGTTGAAGGAATGGATTTTCTTTCCGGACGATTTGTTGCTGGAGAAGATGTTGCAATTGATATCATTAAAGATTTGGCGGCACGCGGACTTCTGTTTTCAAAAGCAAAATATGAACACTCTTATCCGCACTGTTGGCGCTGTAAAACAAAAATCATTTATTATGCAAAAGACTCTTGGTATATCCGCATGAATGATTTGAAGGATGAAATGATATTGCAAAATAAATCCATTCATTGGGAACCGGATCATCTGCAAGAAGGACGCTTTGGCGAATGGTTGCGTGAAGTCAAAGATTGGGCCTTTTCACGAGAACGTTATTGGGGAACACCGCTTCCAATTTGGGAATCTGCAGACGGTGATCGCCTTTGTATTGGTTCCTTTGAAGAATTAAAATCACTCGCAAAAGATCCTTCGCTCGTTGGAGATCAATTCGATCCACACAGACCGTTTGTAGATGAAATTGTTTTGGTGAAGGACGGAAAAGAATTTTCACGCGTGAAAGATGTGTGTGATGTCTGGTTTGATTCCGGTGCGATGCCATTTGCACAAGTGCACTATCCGTTTGAAAACAAAGAATTGATTGATAACAACATCGCATACCCCGCAGATTATATCTCTGAAGCGATTGATCAAACACGCGGATGGTTTTACACCCTTCTTGCTGTCGCAACGCTTCTCGGAAAAGAACGTCCGTACAAAAATGTGATCTGCTTAGGTCATGTCCTTGATGCACAAGGGAAGAAGATGAGTAAATCCCTTGGAAACATCGTGAAACCGATGGAGATGATTGATGTCTATGGTGCGGATGCAGTTCGATGGTACATGTACACGATCAATCAACCGGGAGAATCAAAACGATTCGATGAAAAGACGTTGTCTGACATGGTGAAGAAAAATTTTGGGATTCTGATGAACGTCGTTTCGTTCTTCGAAATTTTTTCCGGTGAAGTTGTTGAGACAACCGCGGAACGAACACATGTTTTGGATAAATGGATTTTGGCGAGACTCCATAAACTGGTGAAACAAACAACAGAACGTCTTGAAGGATATATTGTTACAGAAACGGTTCGTGAATTGGGAGAATATGTTCAGGATCTTTCCACATGGTATGTTCGTCGATCACGCGATCGATTTAAATCGAACGATGAAGCAGATAAAATGTCTGCGATTGCAACCCTTCAAGAATGTTTGATTACTCTCTCTGAACTCATGGCACCGTTTGTGCCTTTTCTCGCTGAAGAGGTCTATCAAAAATCTGGCGGAAAAAAAGAATCTGTTCATTTGGAGGCATGGCCTATCGCAAACGAGCGTTTGATCGACGAGTCTGTCCTCGAACAAATGGGAAGAACGCGCTCCGTTGTCTCACGCGCCCTTGAACGTCGTTCAGAAGCGGGAATCAACGTCCGACAAGCTCTTGCGTCAGCGATGGTCACAATTCCATCCGGAGAATTAGCACAAGAATATGTGGAGGTGATTCAAGATGAAATTAACGTCAAAAAAGTTACAATCCAAAAAGGAGATTACCAAGTCGAGCTTGATCTTGCTCTCACTCCAGAACTTGTTCGAGAGGGAACCGTGCGTGAAATCATTCGCCGCGTGAATGCGATGCGAAAGAACGCAGGGCTCACGATCGAAGATCGCATTGAATTATATGTGACAGGAGAAGCGGAAGTGTTGAAAGCTGTGGAAGAACATCACGATGTGTTGTTGCACGGAACACTTGCGTTAAGTGTTCGAGTCGATGGTGATGTGCCAGAGATTCAGGAATCGTTTAGAGCGAATGAGTTTGATATGATTGTCGGATTTGAGAAAGTGTAAGACGAAACAGACTCACGATTGTGGGTCTGTTTTTGGATTCTCTTCTCGATTTCTTTCAATTCATGTTACAATTCCACCACTATGGCAACTGATTTTCTCAAACTATTCACCTCTCTCGGACTTTCTCCAACAGAGACACGTGTTTATCTTTCAAGCTTTGAACTTGGACCGACATCCGTTCAAGAGATCGCAAAGAAAGCGCGGTTCTCTCGCACAGCAACGTATGAGGCAATCGGATCGCTTCAAGAACGTGGATTGATTTCCACATTTGCTCGTGGAAAGAAACGTTTTTTTGCGGCAGAAGAACCAGAACGTGTTGTTCGTCATTTCAAGGAATCCATGTCGCAAATGACGGCTCGGCTTGATGATTTGAGTCAGGCGCTTCCAGAAATGAAGATGATTGCGGGAGGGGAGCGTCCAACTGTCCGATTTTATGAAGGGCGTGAAGCGTTGTTTTCTTTGTTCATCGATTTGGCCCAAGTAAATCCAAAATCCATGGATGAAGTTTCAAACATGGATTATTTTTACGACAAGTTGGATGTGACGTACGTAGATGAATTGCGAAAAGTTTTGGATCCGGAAAAAATTCATATTCGTATTTTGCATCGTGGAAAAATGCGCCGTGAGCCTCGTAAACATGTTGAGATTTGTGAGCTCATGCCAGAACTCGGAGATTTTCACGGAGACATCTGGTTGTATGGAAATCGTGTTGCCTTCGTGGCATTTGCAGGAAAGGTGATGGCTGTCATTATTGAAAGTCAACCGTTTGCAGATACAGCTCGCGTGTTATTTGAAGCGGCTTGGAGAATTTGTTCAAAATCGCAAGAAGTAAAATAAAATAGTTGAATAAAAAACAGACTCAAACGAGTCTGTTTTTTGTGTTTAGAAAAAAAAGAGCACCCGAAAGTGATCGAGCGCCAGGTCTGTCGTAAAACGGTTTGATATGAAGATTGTCCTCCGCGCTCTGTGAGTTACTTATCTTCGGTGATAAGCAGAGCTCACAGTGCGGTCGGCACGTGTTTCCTCAACTTCCCATGAGTGGACCTCCTAGACTGGGTTATCGAACGGCATCTCGGAAAGCATGTCGCGCGTGTGCGTGACGGACTCCGTGTGTGCGTGTGCCGTCGCTGTGTGATAGGCACGACGCGCGATCAAGATGACTGCATTGACGTGCCGTTTGCACAGGTGACACATGTTCGACTCCTTGTTTCTAGGTGGCTATTGTCCGGAAGATGCTGTGGTTGTTGCTGCAAGATACTGTAACCTCACATTGGAGTTGGCCGTTTTGTTGTTCGACGCTGAGTTGTGTTTGTCGGGTCGGGTTGTTGCTTCAGCCAGCGTTCATGATTGGCCCCTTGGTGATCGATCTCGTACTTCGAGTTTTCGATCGTTTGCGTGAAAAACACATTGTGGCACCAAGCCAATGACTTGATGATCCAGTCTTTCAACCGAACGGGGGAGTTTAGCACGGAAACTCAAGATTGTCAAGGCATTCTGTCAAACTTGCATCCCCTCTAATTTTAAAAGTGTTAAGGTTAAGTTAACAATATTTTTCGCTCATTTTAGTACAATAGAGTTGTATTGCCTTCGAACCCTTGACAAGATGTTTTGGTCATGATAGTCTCTTCTGTTCACTTAGAGCTGACACATTCAGCACAAGAGAACATCACACAAATTTTATATACGCCACTACATTGCCCGTTGAAACGATCAATTAGGAAATACATGCGATTTATCGCATCCGATCGTCAAACGGCACTGCGGAATGCTTGTGAGAGATGCATAAAATGGCGGGTTTCACCGACGATGCTTGTCTCGGTGAAACAAAAGGGAGAGATTGGGGCTTTCGCCCCAGAGATCTGATTCACTCGATCGGTTCCCCAGTCGATCAAATGAATCAGTTTTCTGGGAAGAATCGTTCCTATAAAAAAACGATTGATTCACAAACGTGTTCAATCGTTTTTTTAATTATAGTTATTTAGCTTAACCCCTGGCTGCTAATCCCTTCCGCCTGTTACAATGACTTCACTATGAATCTTTCCTCCACTGTTCTCATTATTCCTCCGAATGATGCAGAAGCCATCATGATCACAAAACTTGCCGAAGCAATCGGTTTGCCGATATTGAAATCCGGACAAACACACGGAGCTTCGCTTGATAAGGGGAAGGATGTTGTTGCTGTTGTTAAAAAAGCAAAATACAAAACGGTTATTGTTGTCGAAATGCCGGGAATCAAAACGGAAGAAAAGTTGCGTAAACTCGGTGTTGAGTTGATGATCATTGATCATCATCATTACACGAATCTTGATCGCGCTCATGATCCAAAAACAAATAAGTTGCTTCCATCATCTCTTGAGCAATTTTTGAAATTGTTCAAACTTACGGATACAAAACTCAAAGCGCTTGGATTCGATCCGATGCTTGTTCGTGCGGTTGGTGTGATGGATCGCGGATATATTTGGGCCCTCAAAGATGAGGGATATACCAAAAAACAAATAGAACAATTTTTGAAATTTCATGATGAACTGATTGCGCCACTTCTCAATCCAAAAACAGAAGCACAGAAGAATCGTGCAACGGAGACAGCATGGAAAAATAAAATCAAATGGAACGGATACTTCATTGTTGAATCAAATGCGGACGTTCAGCTGCGACCACGACTCTCTCGCATCGTCGCGGTTGAACTCGGGAAGCCAACATCTCTCATTATCGTCGAACATAGACGTAAACTCATTTATGTGCAAGAATCTGCGCACGCCATGAAATTGTTCAAGGCGTTTGGTGGTTTTACGTTCGGTTTGGATCATAACTGGGGATATCACAACGAACCCGGGAAGAAACACATCGGACTGAAAGAGGTCAAAAAGATCTTGGAGTAAGGTATGCCAAAAAAATGGAAACAAACTCGATTGCCGGTTGAAGCGCCGACATCAGAATCGAACCCACATGAATCCAAGATTTATGGGGCGGAACTTTCCGGTAACGCACTCTCGATCGATCTTCATGCGCTTGATACGGGATCCGGCATCCATTCACTTGATTTGTTTTTGCACTCCGCGTTCATGAGTCACACGGAAGTCGTGAAAGTCATTCATGGTCGCGGGACAGGCAAGATGCGCGACGCTGTTCGTGCGTTTCTCCAATCAGAACCACTCGTCGAACTTTTCCGTGATTCGCACAATCCTACGGAAATGTCCGGCGTCACCTATGTTGTTTTAGCAAAGTCATCCGCGTAACGTCATCGATCCGCTTATTGCTGGTCGATTTTTTTATTTTTTTTGAAGGTTTTATTTCGTTAGCTAAATTTGGAAGAGAAGCACATTTCAAGTACAATGAAACAAAATATCACTTTATGTTTCGTGCACAATCCATTCACAAAAAAAATGAAACCGAATTTTTAGACGATGTCATTCGTCGCGTACTTCACGCTGAAGATGTCTGTACACTCGCAGATGCGTTGCTTGCAGGAGCTTCGGAATCGGAACCACTGATCGCAGACGCGCTTCAAGCTCCGCAAGATATTCGTTACCATGCAGAAGGTCCGTTTATTCACGCACATGTGAGATCCATGTTGTGCGTGCTCTATGCGATTCAAAAAGAACAATTACATTTGATTGATATTGAAGAATTTCGTCGTTTGAAAGGATATGAAGGGGAGATTGATGAATTGGAAGAAACGATTAAAGAGAACATCGGATTGTTTGAGGTATTTGCTCTCATGCATGATGCGGCAAAGTGGGCTTGCATTGTTTTTAGTGCGCCGCTTGGTTCTCGCGGAGAACAACTTGGATTTAACGTTCCACTTACGTATGAGTTTGATGTGGACGCAAAGGTACGTGCAGAATTGCGTGATGCTTATCGTGAATTATTTCATGAATTTTCTGTCGCACATCCAAATGAATCTGCTATGGAGGTTCAAAAGCGTTTTTATGAGATTTACAGAATAGATGTTCATTATCCGCATCACGCGGAAATGATTTACACTCCGGTTTACAGTTCTCTTCTTGATCGTTTTTGCGCAGCTCATCGTTTACCACCAAGAGATCGTAACATGCTCGAGGATCTCATCGGGAATCATATGCGATTCAACGATGATTTCTTGAAAGTCAGACCAAACAAAATTAATCGATTCGTTCATCTTGCAAATAAGCGTGGGTACGATTCTGATGATTTCATTGATCTTTTGCAAGGGTGTCTCTTTTTTGATATGGTTTGCGGGTCCTGTACTTCAACGGAGCGTGGTTGCAGACACGATGCTTCATCGCTTGTTCATTGTTTCAAATCAGAACATGACTTTGCTCCAGAACGTCGCGTAGAAAAAGAAACATTGCGTCAGTATGATGCGTTGCGAAGGCGCAACCAAGCATTTCAAGAAGTCGGACTCGACGGCGTTGCCTTACTTGAACTTCTTGAAATGGAACCGGGTCCTGCATTCGGAAAACTTCTTCGACAGATTCAATCGGCGGTTATTGGAGAAGACCTTATGCCGAATTTAGATTCAAAACATAAAAAAGAACTTGAGACGCGTATCGGAAGATATTATCAAATCGTGTTTAAAACGGGTGTATGATCTCGATGCTTGAAGGGGAAGTTATTTATCACGGAGTTGGATTTGTGATTTTGCGCGTGCGTGATGTCGGATATAAGGTAATCCTTCCAGAAGACGTCGCACATACACTTCACGGAAATGTTCTTCTTTATACACACGAGACGATTCGCGACAGTGATCACGATTTATTTGGACTGACATCCATGACAGCCCTCGAACTGTTTTGGAAATTGATTACGGTTTCCGGAGTTGGACCAAAGAGTGCTCAACGCATTGTCTATTCAGAAGAGATTGAATCCGTTAAACAGAAAATCTCAAAAGGAGATCTTACGTTTCTTACAAACGTTCCCGGTATCGGAAAGAAGACGGCGCAAAAAATTATTTTAGAATTGAAAGGAATTCTCGCCGAGGTACCAGATACAGCTGCGTTCGATGAAGATGCGATCAGTGCGCTTTCATCGCTCGGATATACAAGACGAGATGCAGAACAGATTTTGTCGACGGTTGAAGGAGAGACAACAGAAGATCGTGTTCGTGCCGCACTCAAAATGTTGGGGAGATAAGGGTGGAAAAGAGATTATGCAAATCATTCGCGATCAACTTAATCAGTCTGCATGGGATGCATTCGTCCTCAAACACGGCCCGCGATCGGGTCGGTTTTTGCAATCGTGGAGTTGGGGCGAATTTCAGAAGTTTGTCGGTGAAACGGTCGAACGTGTTGCATGGATGTCGAATGAGGAACCTGTTGCGATTGCACAAGTGATTCGTAAAAAGATTCCTGGATTTGGAACGTATGCATACATTCCACGAGGTCCGATCGAGATTTCTTCTGAAACAGATTTGATTGCCGACGCAGAAAATGTCGCACGGGGAGATTTGTTTGTTCGCGTTGAAGCTTTACGACTTCAAGTGACAGATCTACGGACGAGTCATAAAAATTCGAACTTTACGTGTGGCGTCCGAGAAATTCAGCCATCACACACGTTCATCACAGATCTTTCGCAAACAGAAGAACAATTAGTCGCACACATGCATGAGAAGACGCGATATAATATTCGTCTTGCAGAAAAAAAAGGTATTGAGATTGAAATTGGAACGGCAAGTATTGATGACGTTTGGCCAGTGTTTGAAATGACCGCTTCACGTGACGCGTTTCGATTACATGGAAAAGAGTATTATCGAAAAATGCTCTCATCAACAAATGCTTTTCTTGCAATCGCAAAACACGATGGAGAAATCCTTGCAG
>CALQZE010000006.1 GCA_943348955.1 Candidatus Uhrbacteria bacterium RIFOXYB12_FULL_58_10
CAACCAAATAATCAAACGCCGCCTGCACATCTCGAATTTTCTGTTGCTGTTGTTCCTCTGTAAATGTTTGATAATTTAAAGTTCCTTGCATGGTACTTTCTCCATGACCGCGTTCATCGATTGCAATCGATGCATATCCGGCACGATCAAGTAACGCCGCAAACGAATTCCAACTTTCTTTTGTCGCCGGCATCATATGAAGCAAAATTGCCGCTTTCTGATCATTATTTCTGCGATATAATGCAGCGATCTCAATTTTATCAGAAGTAACAAGTATAACGTGATCCGCAAGAGTATTCATAGGTGTTGAAACAAAACGACATCCCACTCCCATCATCAACAAACCAATGAAGACAATGGGAAAGGAACGTCGCATGCATTATTCAAACTTAATACTTTGACCGATATGAAGTGTACCTGTCGTTGGTTTTGCCACTTGAAGTGGAACTGGCTGAATTTTTGGAGGTGAAATTGGCGCAACGATCGGTGTAACTTCTGGACGTGGTGCCGAAGGTGTTGCCATAACAGGTTTCGACTCAACAGGAGAAGAGATTGGTCTAGGTGCTGTCGGAACAGATGTAACTCGAGACTCGATTCGTATTGGCGCTGTCACAGATGAAGGTATCGATCGTGGCTGTGTCGGCGTAACAGAGGGTGTTTGCACGACAACCGGACGAGGTGATACTGGTGCTGAGCCCGCATTCGAAGTCATTGTAATTGTTCCTGCATTTCCAGAAGAACTTTTACGTTTACGTTTACGTTTTCGCTTTTGTTCTCCTTCTCCCACAACGGGAGCCGTACCACGATTTGGTTGATCCGAACGAGTCACCTCATACGAAGCATGCGTTGATGTTGGTGTCAGACTTGTGAGTGAGAGAGATTTCGGCTGTTGAGAGACAACTGTTTGTGCCGGACGAGGTGTCGGTGTGCTTGCAATCACCGCAGGAGTGGATCGAACGACAGGAGCTGGTGCCACTTCAACCTTTCGTTCAACAACAGGTTCAGAAATCTTTACTTCATAACCGCTCGACTTTTCAACCCCTTCTTTTTTCTCAGCAACATCTTCCTTCTTCGGCATTAAAGATGAAAGTGAAATGGATGGTTCATCCGGTAAATGCGGTTGTGGGTCAACCACAATAGGCGAAGACATCGGTTTTACTTCTGTCACAAATTTTTCTGGGATCGATCCGACAGGCCTTGTGATCTCGACTGGTTTTGCTGATGAAACAACAGTTGATTTCACACCTGTTTTATTTTTTTTCTCCTCTCGAACGATTTCGATACAATCTTCGCAATAAATTGGACGGGAACGATCAAGTTCAACCGGAAGAATCATTTTTTTGTTGCAACGAGAACAGTCATATTCGAATTTTGGTTTTTTGGAATCTTTTGCCGCAACTTTATCTTCTTTCTTTTTTACCTCTGCCGCCTCAAGCATGGTATCAACATCCATATTCCCCATTCCACTCCATGTCAGAATTTGCTCTTCAATCGATTTTCGTTCTTTTGAATAACGTTCACGCGAAACCTTAATCACACGTTCTTCTGAATCTGTTTTTTGGGAAATTGGCGCAAGGGTGATCGCAGAAAATGGCTGACTTGTCACTCCATTAATCAAAAGTTTCAAGTACACATTATACTTCGGAAGATTAATGATATCTTCCGGCAAGAATCGTGGAGCGAATTCCGTTTCCATGTATTTTGCGTCTGGAGAACCTACACGAAACGAAATGATCGTTCCTACGTTTCCAAAAACCGCTTCACGCACCTCATCTGTAAGCTGGGCAATGTACTGGTGAGCAATCGTTAAACATAATCGATATTTACGCGCCTCAGATAGAATTCCCGCAAAAGATTCGACGGCAAAGTTTTGAAACTCATCTACATACAAATAAAAATCCAAACGATCTTTTTCAGGCATGTCCACACGTTCCATGGCGGACAATTGTAATTTCGTAATAAGAAGTCCTCCGAGCAACCGAGAACTATCCTCTCCAATTCTTCCTTTTGATAAGTTCACAATAAAAATCTTTCCAGAATCCATGATCTCTCGAATGTTTATCGTGGATTTTACCTGTGCGACAATATTACGAATAACGGAAGCCGACAAAAACTGTCCGATTTTATTTTGAATCGGAGCTACGGCTTCTTGTGCATATTTTTCATTATAAGAAGCAAATTCTTTCAACCAGAATTGTCTCACAACCGGATCTGTGACATTTCCAATAATTCGTTTGCGATAATCTGGATCCGAAAGCATTCGATTAATTCCAAGAAGTGTAGATCCCGGATTATCGAGAAGAGCAAGAATCGTGTTATTTAAAATGTATTCCATACGAGAAGACCACTGATCTTCCCAAATCTTTTTAAAAACCCCCATCATTCCACTTGCTACCAAATGTTTATGTCTTTCGGAAACAGCTTCAAGAATATTAAACCCAACTGGGTATTCTGAATCTGCAGGGTTAAAATACACAACATCATTAATGCGCCAACTTGGAATATAATTAATCAATTTTTCTGCCGTATCTCCATGCGGATCCACATAACAACATCCATGACCAGCGTAAATATCAGACAACGTGAAGTTCTCGAGCAGGACGGTCTTTCCCATACCCGTTTTTCCAATCACATACACATGCCGACGACGATCGTCAGTTTTTATCCCAAATTTTGTCATGGCATTGCGAAAATTTGTTTTCGCAAAGTAATTAACTTCATTTTCATGATCATGATTGTAGGACATAGGAAAAATGGAAGCAGAGTGATGGAGTTATTACACCGGTAAATTCGGCGGACTGAAATTTGAATCATCTTCCTTTTCCTCGGGCCTATCCGGCATGAATTGCGTTTTAGATTCAATCGAATCCGGAATATCTGTTGGAGCAATGACCGTCGGAAGAGCATCCATAAGAGGTTGCATATCAAGTGGTTCTTCCGAAGAAGACTCAAACACATGCGAAGATGCTTTCAAAGCGGATTCTTCTTCCTCCTCTTCATGATAACCAGGCAAGGTATTTTCCAAAAATGTCACAGGTAAACCAACCGGAGGTTCTGCACGACGAGCTTCTGCTTTTTTAACAAGTGGAGCCTTGATATTAATCGTTGGAAAGTGCCAAAGAGTTGCAAGTTCTTCTGCATTCAAAAAATACGGTGTCGCTCCTGTTCCCCAACTTCGACCTTGATAGGCCTTCATTAGATTCGTTTGTTTCTTTGTATACGACCATACCTGCCATGGATAATCGTCTTTTGGAGAAACCGGACCGAACAATTTAAAACTATTTAAATTTAAATGTGCGTATTGGGTCAAAATACCTTTGATCGTAACCGCACGATCTCCTTTTTTAAAAGCAGGTTTCTCTGCAACATACAAAATACGAATTTTTGTTCCGTGACCAACCTTTACTGTTTTTTTCATGATCGCTTTTGCTTCATCCTGCTGAGCGGGTCCGAGTTTAAACGCCTTGAACGGATCCGGAGCTTCCTTTGCATGAGGATCAGCGCCTGCGATACCAAACATCGTTGAAAGATCAACTTCAATTGCGTGATTAACCACATCAAACGGAACACGTAAAATCGTGTTCACAACTTCCTCCCACGGATTCGATTTATGTTTTTCTTCAACACCGAAAATTTTATTCACGTGTGTAATTCCGGCTTTTTGCCAATCGTGACCAGAAGGTTGAATCAACATTTGAAACCAAAAATGTTCACCAGGTCGCATTTTTGACATTTGTTCAAGAGTGAATCCAAGCGGATCTTTAATTTCACCCGTCATTTGATCTTCAAAATCTACATAGGTCCGAATTGGGAAATGAGAGGGCTTATCAAGTACAAATTCTCCACCCCACATATCATACCGTTCATCAGGATATTTTGAAGGAAGCTTTGCAGCGTAATCTTCTACCTCACTCACCTCCGCATCAGGATACTGCGCATAAATACCGGACTCAATCACATCACGAAATTTTGTTTGCGTTCGAATAATAAACTGAATATAACCCTCTTCTGAAATAATCTCAAAAGAAAAAACAGGATACAGTTTTCCCAAAAACCATTTTTCTTTAAACGTTGCATTTGATTTTGCTGCGTACAACGTAGAAAATAAGTTTTCCAACGCTTTCGGCGTTTGTTCCGTAAGGGCAGGAACATCCACAGCAAGACAAACAAATTTTAATCCAGAAATAAATCTTCCCTGTCGCTCATACAACCACATTTCTGAAAAACCCCAAATGAGCGTAATGGCGATTGGAATCCATCCGAACCAAAGAAACGCATCAAACAACATCACATCAATCGGTTGATTGAAAAATGAGGATGCAAGTATCGGTAAAGAAGAAGTACCGTTTTGTTGAATGATTTGAATGGCAAACAATGGAAGCATAGAGTCAAAAAGAATTGTTCATAGTATAACAAAAAAACAGAGACACGTCTCTGTTTTTTATTCTCAATCAAAATTATGATTTCTTCTTCATCTCCCACGCAACAAGTGCGGGTGAAGCAAGGAAGATTGAAGAGTATGTTCCTGCAAGAATTCCGACAATCAACGCAAGCGCAAATGGTTTTGTGGTTTCACCTCCGAAGATGAAGATGGCGGCAAGAGTTAAAAGCACCGTCATAGAAGTACTGATTGAACGACGAATTGTTTGACGAATACTTAATTCAACCGTCTCTTCGAATGGAACATGCAAACGCTTCAACAAATTTTCACGTGTGCGATCAAATACGACAATCGTATCTGTGATGGAGTATCCGAGAACTGTGAGAATAGCGGCTACGAATGCCGTATCAACTTGCCAATTGAAAAATCTTCCGAGAAGGGCAAATACACCGAGAGGGACAACAACGTCATGAAACGCGGTGATAATGATGAGAGCACCAAACTTCCAGGAAGAAACGGGATGAGTCACCTTACGAAAAGCAAACGCGACGTAACCACCAATCAGTATCAAAATTAGAGTGATTCCGATCAAAGCTGTTTTGCGCAATTCATTTCCGATAACAGGTCCGATCGAATCAAACTTCTGTTCTGCCGTTGCCTCTCCGTATTGTGCTTTCAAACTTTTAAGTAAAGATTGATGTTTCTCCTCATCCAAACTTTCCATGCGAATCAAAGCGGAATTTCCTTGTGTAGATTGAACGACAACATCCTTAAAACCAAATTTTTCGACGGAAGATTTTAATTCTGTTGTGACAATCGGATTTGGAAATGTAATCTCGAGCAAACTTCCACCCGTAAAATCAATTCCAAATTTCAAACCAAATGCAGCGATTGAGCCGATACACACAGCAATGATGAGTCCGGAAATTGCGAACCAAATTTTTCTGTTTTGAACAATATTGATATGCATATTATTTTTTTTCTTCTGTCTTTGGTTTTTTAACTCCGAACAAGGTTGGGTTATGTGTCCATTTCCATTCAAATACCGTGTGCAAATACATCCGAGCCACGTACACAGCAGTAAATAAACTTAGAATGACACCAATTGCGAGCGTTAAGGCAAATCCTCGGATAAAGCTAGAGCTGAACCAATAGAGAACTGCCGCGGAAATCAACGTTGTAAAGTGCCCGTCACGGATCGCTGCCCAAGCACGACGTGCAGCTTCATCTGAAGATGAGATCAGATCACGACCGGAAGAAAACTCTTCTTTCAAACGTTCAATCGTGAGCACGTTCGCATCAACCGCGATTCCAAGGGACAAGACCAAACCAGCAATACCAGCAAGCGTAATAGTGACACCAAACAAGCGATAAGATGCCATGTTCAATGCGGTAAATAGGAACAATGCAATAATAGAAATCAATCCAGGCAAGCGATACATGAAAATCATGTAAAGCGTGACAAGTAAGAATCCAATAAGTGCTGCGGTAATACTCTTCTGAAGGGAAACCGATCCGAGAGTTGGACCAACCGTTTGTTGTGATAGAAGTGTCACAGGAACCGGTAACGCACCGGCGTTTAATCGTTGAGCGAGCGTTTTGGATTCATCTAATGTGAAGTTTCCTGTAATCACTGCGCGACCACCGTAAATAGCTGTTTGAACAACCGGGGTGGAAATCGGACTTCCGTCGAGAAAAATCGCGATTGGTTTACCAACGTTTGCAGCAGTTAATTTACCGAATAAATCCCCTCCTTCAGAGTTGAAATCAATTCCGACAAAAGGACTTCCCGTTTTTGGATCAAATTGTACATCTGCATGTTGCAATTGTTTTCCCGACAATTGTGTATTTTTCCAAGGAGAACTTGGAGGGACCACATCATAGATGCTTGAAAGCTTCATGGTGATGCGTTGAATCTTGTAAGAAGGGACGATTTTTTGATCTTGTTTGTAAATCAAGTGATATCCGAAATCTGTTTCGACAGGATCAGAAATTTGTCCGATCTTTAAAGCTTCTGCCGCAATGGCAAAGGCGGGAACAAATGTATTTGATGTTGTAAAGCCGAGATCTCCGCTGTTTGATGCGGCGCTCGGATCCGTTGAGTTTGCTTTTGCAAGAGCCGCAAAGTTTTGTGGAGTTGCTTCAACTTTTAATTTGTTGATCTGAAGAGATGCATCTATTGCGGATGTATCTTTTTCACATCCTTGTTTATCTTTAAAACAGATCAATAAATGCGAAAGATGCATATTGTTTGCGGTTCCGACTTCAAGAACCTTCACAATATTAATCTCATTCGTCCCTTCAACTGTTTTCCAATAAACTTGTCCTGCTTTTAATTTATTTTGTGCAAGCACTTTTCCAATTTCAGGATACTGTGTGGAGTTTGCGATCACTTTTTCAATCACTCCGTTTGTTGTGCTTTTTGTTTTATCTGTACTGACTTCTGTCACTAATTTTTGAAAATCTTCACCAGACTGTGCACGTTTCAACACAGCAGCTGCAGCGGAGCGATCTGCCGCTTGAATTTCAGCAAGTTTTTTCTGATCTTCATCTGTTGGCTTACGATCCAATTGATCTCCCTGTTCTTTAAATTCAAGAACAGGTGTCTCACCAATTTGATTAATCGCATCAGAAACATTCAATACTCCAGCAAGCTCTACAATCACGCGATATGCTCCGCTTGTATTTGATGTTTGGACAAGTGGTTCAGAAACACCGAATGCATTCACACGACGTTCAATCACATCACGAACACCAGAAAGTGCATTTGCACGTTCTTTTTCCGGAATGCTTTTCATGTCTGCCTCATAGACAAGATGTGTTCCACCTTGAAGATCGAGACCGAGACGATACACATTTTCACTGAGTGCTGGAGGTGCCCAACCGGTTTTTGCTTTTACAAAACCACCGGCTTGATTCCAATACTGTGGAAAATCATAAATCAATGCAACAAGTGTTACTGCAAGAAATAAGATTGTCGCTGCGCGTGCTTTCCAAGGCTTATGGGTTTTGGCTGTTTGCTGCCGTTTCTTTGTTTTCCAAGTTTGCATAATTTTTGCATCATCCCAAGCAATAAGCGAAGGATCTTCGATTAGTTTTGGCAAAATAATAAGCGATTTCCCTCTGAGACGCAAGTGGACAAACTCAAAAAACTCGATTATCCTTTTGAACCGAAGGAATATATGAACAGATCCGTTCATCATCTCCTCTCTCTTCTTCTTTGATTGGAGGTTTCATGGCCGTAAAACCCTTTGCAGACATTGCCCCCATGCTCGGACGAGGTATCGTCTATGACGGCAGTAAAACGTATACGATTCATGTTCAAGAGACGAACGCACCAAAAGATGCCGCCTCCGTGAATCTCACAGCATGGATGCAGGGATCTCGTTGTGAAACCGTTGACGCTGGGCCTTTTCCATTTGCCCACGCATATTCCGAGATGGCTCGATTGTCTGCACGCTATCACAACAAGTAAACAGGCAGAATCTTTTTTCCTCACTCCCAAACATCTGGGAGTTTTATTTTTGTTCCTCTTCTGTCGCTTCTTCGACAACCTCTTCTACAATTTCTTCCTCTTGTGGGGTTTCTACTGTCACCCAAATATCATCACTATTACAAATGTATTGTTCACGGTCATAAGTCTTCCCGCTTCCAGAACTTGTATCTGTTTTTTTCAAAATCATGTGATAACCGCATTTGGGACAAATCATATTTTTGATAACAATGATTTAATACCTGAAAAAGATGTGTGGAAATCTATTCTAGAAAAATTAAAGTTTTTCTGCAATCAAATATCGACATCCGTCAGAACCGACAACAACCGTACGGTCTGTCCCTCGAGGAATGACAAAATAATCATGCGCACCAAGATGAACGGTTTGATATCCGATCGTTATTTCAATATCACCTGCAAATACAACAATTTTATGATCTCGATCATGAGCACGTTCCTCATCTCCTTCAAACGGAATCGCATCCCGAAACAAAAGATTGGAATATCCATCCCGCAAAAGTTCATTCATCCATTCTAATTCCGTCATAGGTCTGTACGTCATTAAAGACGTTTTGTTTTTGCCGGAATAATTTTATAAAGCTTTTCTCCGCGTTTAACGGGTTCTGAAACTTTAAACGTAATAAATTCTTTTTGGGCGGCATGTGTAACAGGTGTTTCTTCGTTACGCATGTTTTCAACCTTAAAACGAATAACGCCCTCGTCCTTACTCAGAATCATACATTCATCCCCCTCATTCAGTTCCATCGCTTGAATTTCACATTCAACGACAGACACTTCTTCAAAATAATTTCGAACAACTCCAACAAATTCTCGTGTTTGTGTCGCTTTTGAACTCTCAACACCACTCCAATATTTGTAGGCAAGTCCGCGATAGAACCCTTCGCTCATTCCACGATTAAAGACCGTGCCGAGACGCTTATTCCACTCCATGATTTTTTCATGTGTATACGTGTGTTCAGAACTCGATTGAATGGCTTCGCGATAACATCGCACAACTTCATCAACATATTCTGGAGCACGTCCTCGACCTTCAATTTTGAGCGACACAACGCCGGAATCAATAATTTCATCTAGCATCCCTATGGTGCACAAATCCTGTGTACTCATGACATATTCATTATCAACATCGAGCTGCTTCCCTGTCGCTTTATCTGTGATTGTAAACGCACGTCTGCACGGTTGAGAGCAAGATCCACAGTTTGCAGATGTATTGTACATATACAAACTCATTCCGCAACGACCGCTTACCGCAACACACATTGCCCCGTGAATGAAAACTTCAATCTCTACAAGTTTTCCTTTTGGTCCGCAAATGTTTTGTTCCTTGATTTGTTCTGTAATAAATTTAATTTGTTCGAGCGTCAGTTCACGTGCAAGCACCAATCGATCCGCCCACTGTGCGAAGAATCTGACCGCTTCGATGTTGGAAATGGAGTGTTGTGTTGATATATGAACTTCGACACCTTTTTCTCTTGCATACTGCACGACAGACAAATCAAACATAATAACCGCATCGACACCGGAATCTTTCACCGCATCAATCACTGTTTTCATGTCATGGATCGAATCATCGTAAACAAGCGTATTCAATGCGAGATA
>CALQZE010000007.1 GCA_943348955.1 Candidatus Uhrbacteria bacterium RIFOXYB12_FULL_58_10
ATAAACAAAAGTATCTCAAATAAGAAGAGGGAAGGATTGACAGATCCTTCCTTTTTTGTTAGCCTTGCGTTTCGACTCAACCAAACACAGGAGGTGTTGCATGTCGAAGTTGGCAGGAAAAACCGGTGATCAGGTGCAATTGGATTTGCATCGTCCGGAGTTTGAAGAACGCGGAGTTCTCTTGCGTACGCGTGGCAAAGAACAAACATTGGTCCTGTACCTGCAAGTCATTGTTCCGCATTCGGTCTATCTCGTTCACGACGATGAGCATGGTCTGAAGGCTGGTCAAGTTCTCGTTCGCAATCTGGATCTCGGTCGTCGTCTCGGCTGGAAGAATCCGGCTTACGAATGTCAGATGTTCGTTCGCTACGACAATCTCTTCGACGCCCTTCGTGCAATGTCGCGGTTGAACCCGACGTACAAGGCTGTCGAAATCCCGGCGATGGAAGCGTGGCAGGCCGGCGCGGAAGAACTCATGCAGATGTCGTGGACGCTGCACGTGAAGAATGTGAACGACCAACTCGTCTATCGTGCACGTGCATGGAAGGCGATACGACCGCACGCGCATGTCGAAAACGCTCACAAGGAAAAAGCTCTCGACCAGATGCAACGTGCCGCTCAGGTGACGGATCGTCGTGGTCGATTCAACCCGGGGCGTTTGCCGCTCATGTTGCTCACGGTGGATCTCGCGCTTTGGGCGCGCATCCAGGAAGCTCGGTACATCGGTCATCGCATGGACTATCGCACCATGCGGCTTCAGATGTTCGTCGATGCATGCGACAACATGGTCAACACAACACGTCTCGATTTTCTGCAGCTCTTGCGTCCGACGGGTGTGTTCGGCTCGGGTCGTTCTACAAAGAAGATGCTCGAGGCTGCGAATCGTCTGAAGATGAGTGCGTTGCCTCTTCGTCTGATCAACATCCGCCCGTTCTCTCACGTGTTCCAAAACGTGATGAAAGACATGCTCAGTGCGGCAGATCTCATGACGGAGGCGGCAAATTTCAAGGATCCGATCAAGGCAGACCAGGCAAAGGCGCTCATCCATCGCGCGTATCGGTCGCTCGTGCTCCTGCAGCACGGACTGTTGATTCACGAAGTTCTCGCGACGGTCTCGTCGTTTCATCACCGCAAGGAAAAACCGAGTTTTGATGTGAACTTTGCTCTGATCGATTCTCTTTCGGTGATTTGTGGCGTACTGTCGAAAAGCGAGTTGTTCACGGGAGAACCCTTCGAACAGGACTTCCGCAATCCGGTTCTCAATCGAGTTTTGGAAAGTCTCCAGTGTGCACGCGATCACTTGATCGAAGACGACAGTATGAAGTCCTTGAAGGCTGCTCATCGCAATCTGAAAGCCGCAGTCGCTCCACTCTGAGAATGGATTTGACTATCAATCCAATTCCAACTCCGTAAGTCTCTTCTGAACCCAAAAAAATGGGTTCTTTTTATTATCCACGTGTATCTTTGCCGGACCGATTGGCTCTGTTACAATACCTGCGTTATGAAAGAAATCATCCTCAAGGATACGGTTGGATCCGCACTTAAAATCGACTATAAAGGAGAATTGAACGAAGAACAGTTTGCTGTTGTGGAAAATGGCGATGGGGCTTGTTTGGTTTTGGCGGGAGCGGGATCTGGAAAAACACGAACGGTTACGTATCGTGTTGCGTATCTTTTGGAACGCGGAGTTCTCCCGCAGAATATTTTGCTTTTGACGTTCACAAACAAAGCATCGAAAGAAATGTTATCGCGCGTTGAATCACTTCTCGGGTATTTTCCAAAAGGACTTTGGGGTGGAACATTCCACTCGATCGCAAACAGAGTTTTGCGTATGTATGCGGACGCGATTGGATATACACAAAATTTTACGATTCTTGATTCTGAAGATTCTGAAGCATTGATTAAAGCGTGTATCAAAGAATTGAATGTTGATACATCTGAACGCCGTTTTCCATCAGCTTCAAAATTGAATTCCATTTTGAGTTACGCGCGCAATGCTGGACGATCCATAAAAGAAGTTGTTGCACAAAAGCACGATCATTTTTATGAGTTGATTCCGATTATCGAACGCATTGGGGAAGTGTATGAAACGCGTAAACGTCAGGCAGACGCCATGGACTTCGACGATTTGTTAATTCGTCTTCGTGATTTGCTCGTTCAAAATCCGATTGTGTGCGATCGTCTCGCGACGCAATTCGAATACGTTCTTGTCGATGAGTATCAGGATACAAACATTTTGCAAGCACAATTGATCGCGATGCTTGCAGGTGTTCACAAAAATATTCTTGTTGTCGGTGATGATGCGCAATCAATTTATTCTTTTCGAGCGGCGGAGATTAAAAATATTTTGTCGTTCCCGGATCAATATAATCAATCACAAACATTTCGCTTGACGACAAATTATCGATCAAGTCCGGAAATTTTATCGATCGCGAATGCATCGATTCACAATAATAAAAATCAGTTCAAAAAAGATTTGGTGTCGATTCGGACGTCCGTAGAAAAACCACAACTCGTTCCGACACAAACCGCCATGCAGGAAGCGCAATTTATTTCACAGCAAATTATTACGTTGCGTGATGCAGGAACACCGCTTCGAGAAATGGCTGTTCTGTTTCGTGCGGCATTCCATTCGCAAGCACTCGAGTTCGAATTGATGCGTCGTGATATTGCTTATGAATATCGCGGAGGTTTGAAATTTTTTGAACGTGCGCACGTGAAGGATGTTATTGCACATTTACGTGTGAAAACAAATCCAAAAGATGAAGTTGCGTGGATGCGTGTGCTCGGATTGCAAACAGGAATCGGACTTGTAACAGCTCAAAAAATGATCACGCAAATTCGAGGATATGAAACCTTGTCAGAAATCGCAGAACAGAATTTGTCTGGCGGAGCGAAAGCTTCTGCGGGATGGAATGCATTGAAACCAACATTGAAAAAATTAGCGATCGAACTCTCACCCGCAAAGTTAATTCGCACCGTGATCGCAAGTGATTATCGTAATTATCTCGAAGCAGAATATCCGGACTTCATGGATCGTCTTGAGGATATGGAACAATTTGCTTTGTTTGCAGAAGGCTATCAAGATCTCACATCGTTTCTCACAGACGTTTCGCTTACAAGCGATTACGGAGTTGTCGGAGAAGAAACTCACGGAGACGAAGAGCGATTGATTCTTTCAACGATTCATCAGGCGAAAGGTCTCGAATGGGATGCTGTGTTCATCATGAATCTTGTTGATGGAAAGTTTCCAAATGGAAAAGCGCTAGAAGAGCGAGATGGAATTGAAGAAGAACGTCGATTGTTTTATGTTGCGACGACGCGTGCACGAAAATATTTGTACTATACGTATCCGCTTACTTCCGGTTCTGAATCGTTGTTATTCAGTCAACCATCCATGTTCCTGCAAGAACTTGATCCTGCTATGATGGAAGAGGTTCGTTTGAAAAGCGAACGTCCATCAACGTCGTTTTACAATAAAGAGAAGGGTGGTTCGTATGGCGGACCGTCGAGTTGGGATTCATCGGATTGGGAATCCTTGTCAGGTGACGACGATGCACCGACAATTGTACTCGATAATATGGGAGAGGAAGTTAAGAAAAAACCATCACCGAAATCGAGCGGAAGTTTTTTGAGAGATGTTTAACCACTATCTATGAAAGAACTTGAAAAGAAATTGCATAAACATTTAAAAGATCGTCATTGGCATCAACTACGTCCGGCAGATTTGGCGAAATCGATTATGATCGAGGGCGCGGAACTGTTGGAATTATTTCAGTGGGAGAACTTATCCTTAGAAGAAATAAAACAGAACAAAGAAAAAGTCGAAGAGATTAAAAGCGAGTTGGCGGACGTGTTAATTTATGCGATGGAGATGTCTGTGTTGTTGGGATTAGACACAGAAAAGTTGATTCGAAAAAAATTGGCTGCTGTACAGAAAAAATACCCTGCGAAACTCATGCGAAATACGGGTGATAAAGAACCTGGAACAGAATCGGAATATTGGCGAATCAAGAAAGAACATCGTGCACATAAAAAATAAAAAATCAACGCGCATTATTCGTTGATAGGGGGTTTGTGGAAGTACCACATGAGAAGCATAAAGGACGAAACACAGACGATGGTACGAAATGCATAGATGAATGCGAGAGTATTTCCATCAATGAGTGCAGGAACGAGTCCAATAAATCCGGCAAGAAGACTGAAACTCCAAGCGGAAAATGATTCCATATTCCGTTTCTCCTTAAGCATCTTTTGAACGGATGGTGCGTAACCAAATGTGATCAAAAGTTGCGTGAAGAGATTTGAGTGATAGGCGTTTCCGGTATAGAGCCCGTAGATGACGATACTTGCCGCACCCGCAAGATACCACTTTTCGAATGCATGCAGACGGATTGTCCGATTTCCCCAAACGAGGATGGAACAAAGCGTGATAATGACAGATATAACGTCGACAGTATTCAAGATACCGGAACGAAAATCATGATGTTCGGCAAGCAGGTAAGTTGTTAGACTGAGAGAAGTGCCTAGCAGAAAAATGATCCAAGTCGAAAGTGTCGGTTGTATGTTCTTGTTTGTCTTTATGACGTACACATACCGAGCAGTGAATCCGAGCAGGATGAAAACATCCAGCCAAATGCAAAATTCTTTGAGCACTGGCTCCTCCGTTTGGAAAAGAACATTTCGTTTGTCGAATCGACACGGTATACTATCAATAATATCATTATTGTCAATATGAATTACTCCGAACAATCACTGATCGAACATAAGAAATATAAAGGTAAACTCGCAATTGCTTCGACGTTTCCCCTCGAGACTCGAGATGATTTGGCTGTTGCCTATACACCAGGTGTTGCAGAACCCTGTCGAGAAATTGCGAAAGACAAATCACTCGCGTATGAGTATACGATCAAAGGACGATCTGTTGCTGTTGTGACTGATGGTTCTGCTGTGCTTGGTCTCGGAAATATCGGACCGGAAGCAGGATTACCTGTAATGGAAGGCAAGGCGATTTTGTTTAAACGATTCGCAAATATTGACGCGTATCCGATTTGTCTCGCGACACAAAATATTGATGAAATTGTTGCAACCGTAAAAAATATCGCTCCAGGATTTGGAGGAATTAATTTGGAAGATATTTCTGCACCGAATTGTTTTGAAGTCGAGCGTCGTCTTATCGAGGAACTCGACATTCCCGTTATGCATGATGATCAGCATGGAACGGCTGTTGTTGTTCTTGCAGGATTATTGAACGCATTAAAACTTGCGGAGAAAAAAATCGAAGATGTTCATGTTGTTATTTGTGGTGCAGGTGCCGCAGGAATGGGAATCGTCTCATTGCTTATGGAAGTTGGGGTAAGGCGTATTGACATGATTGATTCAAAGGGAATGATTGCGGAAGGTCGAGAGGGAATGAATGCATATAAAGATGCACTTGCGGCTCAAATTAATCCAGAGAAAAAAAATGGATCCCTTGCGGATGCGCTTAAAGATGCAGATGTATTCATTGGCGTGAGCCAACCGAATATTTTGACGGCCGAGATGATTCATTCCATGAATACAAAACCAATTGTGTTTGCAATGGCAAACCCAACTCCAGAAATCATGCCAGATGTTGCAAAGGAAGCTGGTGTGTTTGTGATAGCGACAGGAAGATCTGATTTTCCAAATCAAGCAAATAACGTTTTAGCGTTTCCAGGATTGTTTCAAGGGGCGCTCCAAGGACGCGTGCGAAAATTCACTTCGGCGATGTTTGTTGCGGCCGCGCACGCAATCGCAAATATGGTTGCGTCGCCAACCGTTGAGATGATTTTGCCAACGCCGTTTACGCCTGGCGTCGCGGATGCGGTTGCAAAGGCGATTCAGGAAGTTGAGTAATTGTTTGTATGGCATATCACTCCGCGTATCGAGGATTAAATCAAAAGGGCCGGGTTCACGGAGGGACACAGATGTTCACGTGGATTGTGGTTATCGTTTTTGTGATTTTATTCGGAATCGCGGTTTTCTGGTTTCGTTCTTCTAAAAATACGAAACCGCAAGCGGGAATGGATTCGACAGCGAATATTCTTACTCCTGTCTCCGTTTCCTCGTCTGTCGTGAATGGGGCTGTGAATCTTGAAAGTCCAAACGCAACACTTCTTGGTGTTTCTTCAAAAAAAGCTGTGGGAACAGCTGTGCGAGATACACAAGCAACTATTTTCCGTATTACCATGAGTGCAACTCTTCCGGAGATTGATCGTGAAAAACACTATTATCAGGCATGGCTTGTGAGACAGGTTCCGTATGACTATATTCCCGTTGGATCATTTATCACGAACGATCTTGGTACGTTTGTTCTTGATTGGAATAGTGAAAGCGAGAAAACGGCTGAATCTAAATCCATAGGAAATTATCAGGCGTATACACACATCGTTGTTACATTGCAAACAAAGGATGGAGATCCAGATCCGCAAAGACACGTTGTAGAAGGGGACTTTGGAAAATAGATTTATAACTCGTGATCGTAATGGAATCCGCTTGATCTTTCTTTGAGCTCAATAGGAAGGAGAGATGCACGTGTCCAGGCTTTGTCTCCATAACGATGTTGCAATTTATCGAGTGCGGAAAGAACAGAAACGGTTTTCTGTTCTTTTTTTTCGCCAAAGACGGATCCGGCTTCAGTGGAGAATAAACGCATCGTTGGTTTTGAACGTGACAGATGGAATGTTGTGATTCCGATCAGTCGAATCGGTTGTGAAGGATCGCGAACGGATTCAATAAGCCGCCAAGTAACATGAAACAAATCAAGTCCATTTGAAAGGCTCTCTTTCAGCACGCATTGTTTTCCTGCACCAGAGAAATCTCCATACCGAATATAGACGGAAAGGGTTTGTGCAACAAATCCGTCACGACGTAAACGCCATGCAACTTTTTCACACATACCGAGTAAATATCGACGTACAAGTGCGGTGTCGAATGTATCGTGTGGCAATGTATAAGAATGACCGATAGATTTTGGGTCTGTTTCTTCTGAATTCACTTCAGAATCATTGCGACCATGTGCAGCTTCGTGCAGCCAGAAGCCAAGAGAGTCGAACTCATCGACAAGTTCTTTGATAGGGAACTCACGAAGTTGTTTGAAATTCATGATACCGAGACCGTTGAGACGTTTTGCTGTTCTTGATCCGATTCCGCAGAGATCATTAAGCTTTTGTGAATCAAGTAATCGAATGGCATCTTCTTCTTGAATAATGGTAAGACCATTTGGTTTTACGGATTCTGATGCAAGTTTTGCAAGAAGTTTGTTTGGAGCAATTCCAATGGATGCTGTAATCCATTCACCGCAAACTTCTTTTAAACGCACACGTAGTCTTTGTCCTATCCAGGCAGCACCAAAATAATCTTTTGCTTGTTCTGTGATATCAAGGAAACTTTCATCAACACTGAATTGTTCAACACGATCGGTGAATTCTAAAAAAAGTTCATTGAATGCATTTGTAATGAAACCATATTTTTGTGAATCGCCTGGGACGAAAATAATACTCGGGCAAATCTTTTTTGCTTCCCATGTCGACATGGCTGTTTTGACTCCGAGTCTCTTTGCTTCAATAGATGCTGTCGCAACGATGGTTCGCTTCTGGTCCTTCCCAATGATGCCAATAGGTTTCCCACGTAAAAATGGATTTGCTTGCTGTTCTACGGAAGCAAAGTAGGAGTTCATGTCGATGTGAAGAATAATTTTATTCACAAAAGGGATTTTGGCACGTCGTTCGCGAACGACGTGCCTTGATTTTTGTTTTAAATCATGATACGTTTATTTTGAGTTCGTTGACCCTGTTCCTTTTATTCATAATCATTTCTTATGTTAACAAAAGAAGATTTGGGTCAAATTCATAGTATCGTCAGCGATGTTGTTGTAGCGTCAGAAAAACGTGTCATCAATACAATCATCGAAGCCGTAGGGGAAATGATCGATCAAAATATTTTGCCTCAATTCGATGAGATTCATGAGGAAATAGGAGGCATTAAACAAGATATTAAGGAATTAAAACAAGATGTCTCTGTCCTAAAACAAGATGTTTCCGTTTTGAAACAAGATGTCTCTTGTCTGAAAGAAGACGTTTCCATTTTGAAACAAGATGTAATTGTTCTTAAAAATGATGTTCAAGAAATAAAGCAAGATATGCGTTCTATGAATGCAAAGATGGTAACCAAAGGCGGGTTGGAAGATCGACTCACAGATTTTCGACTATCTATCGCCTGAATACTTACGATTAATAATGAGAACACACCTTACACAGGTGTGTTTTATTATCCGTTTGCGTAAACTTCTACGAGATGCCACTCCAGTGTTTCTGAATCAAGTCTTAATTTAAAATAATTTGCGATATCAGAAACAGAGAAGTAAAAGATTTTTTTCTGTCCTTCTCGTGCCGTATGTACGAGATTTACATTTTTGATGGCGTAGTTGCGATTGTTCCAACGCATGTGAAGAGGACGAACACGACGATCAGCAAAGGTGGCGAGAACATCGACGGCGTCATGGATAACTTCATGCATATTTTTTTTGTTAAGCGTTTTGATTATAAAGTTGAATTGTTTTTCTATCTAAGTAATAGCGCAACATTTTTTTCATCCGTCTGCCACTGAGGGCTGCGCGAATATTCATGAGTTTGCTTTGTTGACGTTCACGTTTGCGCGGAATGAATGCAAACGTCGCTGGGTGGTAGCGGAGGGTATTTGTAGACATAGGGCGAAAGATTAGTGTTTAAAATTTTGGCAACAAAAATCAACCATTTGTCTGTAACAACAAGATCAGAGAATTTGAATTTAGAACTTAGCAAGAAATTAAATGGGTTGAAATTTTCGGATCACCGCACGGACAACTCCTTGGATGATGCAATCTTGTACATAGATTGGATCCA
>CALQZE010000008.1 GCA_943348955.1 Candidatus Uhrbacteria bacterium RIFOXYB12_FULL_58_10
ACAAATCCGTGGTGAACCCGCAACACATCAATCGGATCTGTATGCACTCGGAGTTATTCTGTTTGAAATGATTGCACAAGAACCTGTTTTTGTGGGGAAAAATTATGTAGATATTGCTGTTAAGCACTTAGATGCGATTCCACCATCTTTTGAAAGTATCGGAATAGAGAATGTACCACCATGGCTTGAAAAAATCGTCATGAAATTACTTGAAAAGAAACCGGAAAACCGTTTTGCTTCCGCAAAAGAAGTGTTCGTCGCTTTAAAAGAAGGTGCTAAAAAAGATTATCCAAAACTTTTGAATGAGGAACCATTCATGTGGAAAGTCGGTTCTGATATCGATGAATCTCGATTTGCTATAGCTGCTTAGTCAAACAAAAAACACATCCTTGAGTGACCGGTAGCGAAAAGTCACAGATGTGTTTTTTGTTTTGATTGTTTTGATAAAACCTTCAAATTTCATGTCTCACGCCGTGCTGGAGGAAAAAATGTTTGAGTCGTAGACACCCTACGGCGAAAACACTTTTTTCCGAAGCATAAGTGAGTCATGAAATTTGGAGGTTTTATGGTGACCCCAAGGGGAATTGAACCCCTGTTACCAGGATGAAAACCTGATGTCCTAACCATTAGACGATGGGGCCGTATGCAATATCGAATGCGGCACTATCATATGTGACAGATGACGTTTCGTCAAGAGACGTGTCATGTTACAATTGTGCCGTATGAAACATCAAATTCACGCTTCGTTCATTGGTGCAGGAGAGATTGGATCTGCTCTTGCTGCGCTTGTCTCCCATTCCGGAGCCCACGTTGAACAGTGGGATGCAGACACTTCAAAAGTTCCAAATCAAAAATCGCTCGCGGAAGTCGTGACTTCCGCAGATGTCTTATTTTTCTGTGTTCCTTCATGGATTTTACGAAAAGCCATGGAGCCGATCAAATTGCTTCTGAATAAAAAAACAATTTGCGTATTTGTTTCAAAAGGAATTGAAGAAAAAACGAATTTATTCATTCATGATCTTGCAAAAGATATTTTACCAAGGGGACAGTCGGTCGTTTTGCTTTCCGGTCCCATGCTTGCGGAAGAACTTGTGGATGGTCATGGAGGTGCGGCTTGTGTTGGAACCAAATCACTTTCAGATTTGAAGATGATTGAACATCTATTTTCCTGTGATGATTTGCATCTTACACACGCTCCAGATGTAAAAAGCGTTGCAGTTGCAGCTGTTCTCAAAAATGTTTACGCCATCACACTCGGAATTGCTGCGGGATTAAACTGGGGTGATAATCGAAAAGGGTGGCTTTGTTCGGAGGCAATTCAGGAAATGATTATGATTATGAACGCCTTGAAGGCAGATCCATCGTATGTATTAAGCCAAGCGGGAATTGGAGATTTTATTGCGACAGGGATGAGTCAATATTCTTCGAACCAAACACTTGGTCGTGAACTTGTTGAGAAATCACATTGTGAACGTAAGAGTGAGGGGTGCCAAGCACTTCCATCTCTCGTCAAAAAGCTCGGTGTAAAAAATATGAAGTCTCTTCCGATTTTGTCTGCACTTCACAGAATCATTGAGAAAGGAACAAATGCAAAATCAGAGTTTGAAACACTCTTTTGTGGTTAAGAAATATTTTCTTGTACTCGATATTGGAACCAGTGGCACAAAGGGTGTTTTATTTGATATCGATTTGAATTTAATGGATGAGGTACGTCTTCCGTTTACCATTTCACACCCCAAAAAAGGATGGGTTGAAGAAAATCCTCGTGAGTTGTATCAAAAAAGTGTACAAGTTCTTAAACGCGTTTTTAAAACAACAAAGATTCAACCAAATGAAGTTATTGCGTTTGGAATCACGAATCAACGAGAGACAACAATTGTTTGGGATCAAAAAACAGGGAAGCCTGTTTATCCAGCGATTGTTTGGGAAGATGTACGCACAAAATCTGTGTGCAAACAATTGCGAAAGAATGAAACCTTTATTCGTGAATCAACGGGTCTCACCATTGATTCTTATTTTTCCGCCACAAAAATTGCTTGGATTCTTACACATGTTCCTGTTGCAAAAAAGTTGCTCGGATTGAATCGTTTGCAATTTGGGACTGTTGATTCCTGGATTCTCTGGAATCTTACAAAAGGAAACGTTCATGCAACAGATGAAACAAATGCTTCACGTACACTTTTGTTTAATGTGCATACACGAAATTGGAGCCGACAATTATTACATGTATTCAACGTCCCGCGTTCGATTCTCCCAACGGTAAAACGATCGCAAGATGATTTCGGTGTGATCGAAAAATCAATTTTCGGCACAGAGATTCCCATTCGTGCAATCTGCGGTGATCAACAATCAAGTCTCTATGCAGCCGGATCTCGGTTGGGCACGACGAAGGTGACGTATGGAACAGGAACATTCATCGGACAACATCTTGGATCAAATTTTGAAATACATAAATCTTTTTTTACGACATTCATGCCGAGCGGTAAAAAAGCGCAATTTGCGCTCGAAGGAAAAATTTCTCGAGGTGGAAAAGAAGTTGAGCCTTTGTTAGATTATCCAAAGCGGCTCAAAAAATTTCTCTATAAACTTGCTGTTGATGTAAACAAATTATTAAAACGCCTTCCGATAAAACCAACGAAGATTTTTATTGATGGGGGAGTGATGTGCGATGGAATTATCGGTGAATTTCAAGCGTCGATTTCACATACAAACATTGTCCCTCTTACAATTACGAATGGAACAGCTCTAGGGGTAGCAAAACTATTGAAAGAGCAAATGTAAAAACATCTCGATTGCGTTTATTTCTTCTTATTGGTGAAGACACTCATGTTTGACAATGTGAGTGTTTTTCGATACATTTTGGGTGTTGATCGTACTTTTGACGAAAGAGGTGACCGGACGGTTTACTGCAACGTTTTGGAGGGTGTCATGGGCTTCCTTTACTCCTTCGGCCGCATTCGCGCTGGGCGAATTCCGTGTCGAGAAGATTTCGATCGCATGCGTGCGGTCGTGATGGAAGCCATGCAACAACATTCAGATGTTGTGGCAGCTTCCGTGTACGGATCCGTATTGCGAGGTGATCACTCATCGCGCTCGGATCTCGATCTCGTCGTTGTCTGTCGCAATGACAGCTTGGATCACATCCAGGCGCTCGTCGACAAGTTGTCGGATGATGCTGCAGCTCAACACATTTTTCTCAGCGTTCATCTTCATCGTGTGTCAGACGCACGTGCGGGTCGACATCCATTCGGACCATCTTGTCGCTCGACCATGTGGCAGATCGCTTATGATGGGAATGCAAAAGGGCATCCGCATCAGTGGTTTCTCACTCCGAACGTCGACATGCGTATGGAGATGGAACAAAAACTTCAGTGGAAGACTTCTCAGCTGAGACGTCAGTCGAATGCCTTTTTCTCTCGCGTGGAAATAGATATATCTTCTGAATCGGTTGAAACCTGGCTCGAAAAAAGCTTTCGACAAGGTGATCGACCGTTTCATTTCTACATGGGTTTTGCTCGCTGGATGCTGTGGTGGAAACATCGTCAGTTGAAGGATGACAGCAAGGCCGGTGTCGTTGCGAAGTTCCTCGCAGAAGCAGAATTTTCCGAGTTTCATGAGGATTTCAAAACTCTCCTGAGGCTCGATCGGGAATACGATATTCTTCTGAATGGAGTGCTTGCACGTCGTGTTGGTGCGCGGCGATACTTCACACTTGTCGTAAAGATGGTTGCAGACGTATTCACGATTGCAAAACGTCTTTTGTCTCGTGCTCGTGTTCACATGCGCCGTTCAGCCAAAGAACCGTCTCCTCTCCTCGTTGCTTAATTTCTCTTCTTCCTGCTTGGGCTTCGGCCCTTTTTCTTTTCTATGCGTATTCTTGCAATCGAATCTAGCTGTGATGAAACCGCTTTTGCAATCATCTGTGAACAAGATGGAAAAATTGTTGTTGAAAAAAATTTACTTGCGACGCAAATTGAAATTCATAAATTATACGGCGGGGTTGTTCCGGAAGTCGCGGCGCGCGAACATGTGAGTGCTATTTTTCCTATGTTGATGGAGTCGGGTGTTTCTCGCGATGGTCATGAAATTGATGCGATTGCCGTTACTGCTGGTCCGGGACTTGTTCCCGCTCTTCGTATTGGTGTTGAATTGGCAAAAACGCTCGCATGGATCTGGAAAAAACCTTTGATCGCAGTAAACCATCTTGAAGGACATATTTATTCTGTGTGGCATCATGCGATCATGACTACAAAAGAACCAATGTTTCCTTCCGTGTGTCTTCTTGTCTCTGGCGGGCACACAGAACTGTTGCTTATGCGTGATCACGGAGATTATCAAATGCTTGGGATGACACGGGATGACGCAGCTGGAGAAGCTTTTGATAAAGTTGCGAATCTTCTCGGTCTTGGATATCCGGGCGGACCAATCATTTCAAAAACAGCACTTGCGGGCGATCCAAATGCAATCACTTTTCCACGACCCATGCATGGGAGTGGAGATTTAGATTTTAGTTTTTCTGGTTTGAAAACGGCGGTTCGTGTTCATTTAGAGGCAAATCCGATCGATCGAGTAAACACAGCAAACGTTTGTGCATCATTTCAACAAGCTGTCGTCGATTCGCTTGTCGACAAAACGCTCACAGCCGTTTTGCAACATCATCCACGGTCTGTGATCTTGTCGGGTGGAGTTTCGGCAAATCAGGCTTTGCGATCAATTCTTCATGATAAACTTGAAAAACAATTTCCTGACATCACATTTCATGCACCGGATCTTGCTTTAACAGGAGATAATGCGGTTATGATTGCTGTTGCGGGATTGTTTCAAGCAAAAAGAAATCAGTTTGTTGATCCGCTTGCACTTGTTGCAGATCCAAATATGCGTTTAGCTTCTTAATGTCTATGTTGTACTCATCTACTTCACAACAACAAACAAAAGAAATCGCTCACACATTTGCGAAAACACTTGTTGGCGGAGATATTGTTTTTCTCGATGGTGATCTTGGTGCGGGGAAGACGACCTTTACACAAGGTGTTCTCGAATCGTTTGGTTACACAGAACCTGTTCGATCGCCGACATTTTCGATCATGAATATCTATCCGATCAATCGGGGTCTCATCTCAAAAGTGATTCATCTTGATTTTTATCGATTCAATTCTCCAGATGAAATTCGTACTCTTGGACTTGAAGATTTCCTGGAAGATCCAAAGATTATTTTCTTGATTGAGTGGCCGGAAAAAGGAACGGGCGATATGAGTTCATTGGTTCCGACAAAGACAATTCATTTTCGAACGATCAGTGAGAATGAACGCGAAATAAATATCAATTAAAAAATAGGACATCATGTCCTATTTTTTTCTACGCTCCTTCGCCCGCAACACGCAAAATTTCTTCCACAGTTGTCAGTCCATCAATGACTTTGAGAATTCCATCCTGCTGCATGGTTGTCATTCCTTGTTTTTTCGCGAGTTCTCGCACTTCATATTCTGAAATCTTTTCAGACATGGCACCTTTGATTTCATCACTCATGGTGAGAATTTCATAAATTCCCAAACGTCCTTTGTAACCCGATTTGTTACAAATATCACATCCTTTTCCTTTGTAAAATTTCCATTCCGCTTCCGGCTTAACGATTTCTCCGGACGCAGGAGGAATTTCACTCGCAACTTTTTTGACGAAAGCAAGTTGTTCTGGTGTCAGTTGTACTTCTTCTTTACAAGCCGCACAGACTTTTCTTGTAAGACGTTGTCCGATGATGGCGTTCAGTGCTGGTGCAAGTAAAAACGGTTTAACTCCCATTGAAATAAAACGGGGAATGGCTCCAGCCGCATCGTTTGTGTGGAGTGTTGAGAGCATCAAGTGTCCGGTGAGTGCGGCGTTAATTGCTACGTCAGCGGTTTCCAGATCTCGGATTTCTCCGACCATGACAACGTCAGGATCTTGTCGCAAAATAGATCGAAGTCCTCCGCCAAACGTATAATTTTTTGCGTGATCGATTTGTGACTGATTGATACCTGCGAGCTTATATTCGATCGGATCTTCAAGGGTAATAATCTTTACGCCAGACGTATTAAGCTTTCGTAAAATGGCATAAAGAGTCGTGGTTTTACCTGATCCTGTCGGACCAGTTGTCATCACCATGCCGTGTGGCTTCTCAATTTCTTTTACCAGCCGCTTTTCTGCAAGTGGACGATATCCAAGCTGAGAAAACTCTACATTGATTGCACTTGGTTTCAAAATACGCATTACAACAGATTCTCCCCATGCGGTTGGAATGGTTGAAACACGAACGTCTGTATCTCCGTCTTTGAGAAAAATTGTGAAACGTCCATCTTGAGGGCGATCGACAACGTTAATCTTTAATCCAGAAATAAGTTTTACACGAGCAATAATCTTTTTCCAAAGATCGTGTGGAAGTGAGGCAATTTCTTGTAAAATACCGTCGATACGAAATCGTGCGACGATCGTTTTTTCTTCTGCTTCGATGTGAATATCACTTGTTCCAAATTGAAGTGCCGCAGCAATCAGAATGGTAATGATGTCTGTGATGGATGCGGATTTTACAACGCCCTGCACATCTCCGTAGGATTTCATCTGTGCTTGGAAACGAGAAAGCTCTTCATCGGTTATCTTCACTCCTTTCATGATCGCTTTGATTTTTGGAAGTGTTTCGTATGCTTTGAGGGCGACGCGTAAACTTTCCTCAGAAATTTGGTAGACACCGCCGTTTGCTTTATTGCGTTCTTGGAGCTGATAGATCAGTTCTTTAACAGCTGGATCTGTTGGATTTGTGGATGCAAGACGAATTTCTGGACCCGTAAATAAAAAACAAACTGATTTTAATGCGCGTGCTTGTTCTTCGGGAACTTGTCGAAGGGAATCCGGAGAAATAGGAAACCCTTTGAGGTTCACATAAGGAACTTTATTTGTTTGTGCAATCAATTGAGTCTCCACCTCTTTTTCCTTGAGGCGAACTTCTTTCATCTTTTCATCAAAGGCTTCCACCGTTGATGTTTGACCGGAGGTGTCCGCAGATTTCGCCCCGGTATGATGCAAAAGATCTTCAATGCTTTGGGTGTCGATGGACATAAGGGAAGGAGAAGTCGAGAAGTAAGAAGTCGAGAATTTTGCGGAACAAAAACTGGGACATTTCTATCCCAGTGTATTTGTTTTTTTGATTTTTCGCAATCTATTTTATCCCGAACAGGCGAAGTGTCTTTGCGATCGGCAAGCGTTTGTGTAAAGGCAGATCCGCTTGTTTATAAAAAAGATACCAAGCGCTGTATTGGAATGTAACGATCGCTCCTCCAAATGTAAACACGATAGCGAGAGCAAAAAGTCCAAAGAGGACGTTTGCTATGACGAAGATGATGAAGGAACCGGTAAGAAGTGAAAGGGAATAGATGAGTGCGTAAGGAATGGTCAAGAAAATAGTGATGGCAAGCAAGACAAAACCAGAAAGGGCGATAAGAAGAAAAAGGAGAATCGCGAATTCAAATGTGGCGAGCCAGTGTTTTGTGAAGAGACTCCATGCATCTGTCAGTGCTTCACGAACAGTTGCTTCTGTTTCAATCACGTGAATGATTGCGAGAAAGGAGATGATGTTGATAATGAGAATGAGTGGGAAGAAGATGATCAATTCAGCAAAGGTAAAGAGAAAACTGTTTGAGGATGCTGTGGTTAAATACCACAGCATGGGAAGCATGGTGAAAGCGACAAGAAGACATCCGGCTAATTTGGTAAGAATATCCAGAACAAAGATGCGTCCAATATGATCATGTGCACGTTTTCTGATGATATTTGGATGTTCGTGTGTTGGAGACTTGATGCCGTGAATGAGTGCTGTTTGAGATAATACTGCGAGAAAGATGAGTCCCGCACTGATGAGAACCATGCAAAAAATGATTCCTCCTGTTTGGAACGTGCTGAGAGTTTGTGCTTGACGAACATACGTTCCGAACAGGGAGTATCCGACAAACGTATTGCTCAACAGTTGATGAAGGAAGGATCCTCCAACCTGAACGCGGCGCATGCCCGTTGCAGCGACATCAAAGACACCGCCAGTTGAAATAATTGCTGCGAAGATACCAAAAATCCACAGCGTTTTTCTTTGCCACGTGAGGCGCCAGGCTTCACGTAAAAGCGTTCGATAAATCGCTGTGGAATTTTTTTTCATATCTCCGATAAGTTATGTCGTGTACGTATTAGGTGCCACGGCATTGCTTCCGGTAAAGAGCGCGTCGAATTCTTCTTTTTCGAGAACTTCTTTTTCAAGAAGAGCTTTCGCGATTTTATCCAGATGCAATTTTTCTTTTCGGATTATACCACGAGTTGTTTCAAGGGCGCCATTCACCAATTTCTCAACTTCGAGGTCGATAAGCTCTGCGGTTTTTTCAGAATAGTTTCTTTGTTCGTGAATTTCTTTTCCGAGGAACACCATTTCTTGTGTTTCTCCAAAGACACGTGGTCCGAGTGTGTCGCTCATTCCGTAGCGTGTGACGATTTCACGTGCAAGACGTGTACATTTACGAAGATCATCCGATGCACCTGTTGTAACATCACCAAATGTTTCTTTTTCCGCGACGAATCCACCGAGCATGACAGCC
>CALQZE010000009.1 GCA_943348955.1 Candidatus Uhrbacteria bacterium RIFOXYB12_FULL_58_10
ATCAAGTTAGAAATGTTCATCCAATCTTTCTCAAACTCTCCCCCGATCTTTCAGAATCAGAATTGCATGCGATTGCCGTCGTTGCACTCGATCACAATATCAACGGACTCATCACAAGCAACCTTACAAAACAGCACGATTACGGCGATGGTGGCTTGAGCGGAAAAGCGGTTGAAGCGAAATCGATCGCTCATCTTATTTATTTACGAAAGACCTTCGGAGACAAATTTATTCTTATTGCATGCGGCGGAATATTCACTGCAGAAGATGCCTATCGCCGCATTCGACTTGGTGCGTCGCTTATCCAACTCATCACAGGAATGATCTATCGGGGTCCTCAAGTCATTGGAGAAATAAATCTTGGACTTGTTGCCTTATTGAAACGGGACGGATATCACTCAATTTCCGACGCGATCGGAATTGATGTCAAATAAAAAACCTCACGATGAGCGTGAGGCAAAGCGGAGTTAATGCTGAGGAGGCTGTGTGAAATTCTGTTCTCGACGTGTCGTCGTCTTGTCTTCACTCCTTAACGATGCAGACGAAGCAATGAACAGATTCAACACGGCCCGTTGTGGAATGTGCGCGAAGCACGTTTCGGTTTGTGCGCGAAGCACGGTTTGGAAGGAATTGCTGGAACTCATAAGGATTACGTCCGCTCTGAAAAGAATTGAAACAGAAAAGAGGCCAGATGTCAAGATCTGACCTCTTTTATTTTCACCTTATTTCATTTGGCATTGTCTTTTTAATTCCGCAAGGTCTCCATCTGTCAGAGCTTCATTTACACCATTATTCAATCGATACATGATCGCTTTTGGATTATCAATATGATCAAGCCCAAGCGCATGACCCAACTCATGCGTAAGAACTCGTATCAGTTTTGTTTGATCATCGAACTGATAAATATTGATGCGATTACCGGACACATCCGTAACATACTCCCCCTCTTCAAATTCCCCACCACGAATAGCCCCCGTTTCATTATACTGAACCGCTTTAAGATTTAAACTGCGTGCGAGACGATTAATAACTTCAACCAATGCATTCAGTACATCGACGTGTGCATTAATCACACCTTCTTGTTCACTAAGTTTTACAGAGAGTTGATCAAGGTCTTTTTTTTCTTGTGCAAGACGATCGTAAATGTCTTGCGTCACACGACCGCGTTTATTCAGCGATTCCACTTCATTGTTATATGCCGTTTGACGGGATTGATACGAAACACTCGCAACAGCATACGACGCTTTCAAATTCTGTATTTGTTTCGTCTGTACATCGTATTTTGCTTTCAATGTATTGTAGGTCGATTGATCATCATGAATGATGATCCCTAACTTTTGTAATTTTTGTGTTGCTGTTTGTCGATCATCGTAAATCAAATTGATTTTCAATGCACTGTCTGGCTTGTACACAAATAATTCTTTTTTAACGGGTGTTTCCCAAATCGATTCCGCTCGTTGAATATCTTTCAAAAATGTTTCCTTTGAAATTCCAAACCGTGTATCAAAATCTCCAATCGAATATGCGATTGGTTGCGAACACGGAAAAGATCGCATCATGAATTGCGACCAGGCATGAGAAAGCGGATCGCGAAAATAATATGCGAGACCAATCACGCATATTAATAAAAACAAATCTGAAATAAATCTACGCATAAAATAATCATATCAAATTTCAACAATTCATCCCATGTGAGAAAACATTCTACAGCTGGCAAAACAAAACACCCGATAAAAATCGGGTGTTTTGTGGTGCGGACGAGAGGACTTGAACCTCCAATCCCTTGCGAGAACCAGCACCTCAAGCTGGCGCGTATACCATTCCGCCACGTCCGCACAAACTTCTGCTGTGTCGAGATAATAAATCATCTATCGAAAAACATCAAGCCTGAAAGACACGGTCTTTGCCCGTGATGATTTTCATACACATTGGCTCAACCGAAATATCAAAACGTGTTCCTTCCATTTCTTCTCCATCCACATATAATTTTATGGCCTTTTCTGCACGAATGGTCATGGACTGAAGCGGGAGAGTGCTTTCTTCTATTGTGGCACGCTTAAAAAAACCCCGTTTTACATCCGCACGAATAACGGCTTGAAGGAGCCCGTCACATGGGTTGCAAACGTTTGCAAGATTATTAATTTGCAATTCAGCAAAAGACGTTGGAATAATACGAAATTTATCTTCACATGTAAGTTCTGCACGAAACTGAGGAACAGAAATTCCTGAAATAAACTTTCGTCCGTTGATCAGACCAACATCAATTGTTTCAACACGTCGAGCCGAGAGAATATCACATGCAGCAACGCCTTCCGGCACACCCAATAAACGCGCGAGTTCATTTTTTGGTCCAATTGGAATGATCCCAAACACGACCCCACTGTCTGCAAGAACATTTAACACTTTTCGAACAGTATCATCATTTCCGAGGACGACAACCGTTGTTACTCCTTTATCAATTTCATCTCGGATCATTTCTTCTGCGTTCCGAAACAAAGCAAGACGTGAAATCTTGCCGGCAATACCAAGGTCTGTCAATCGATTTTCAATGAGAGCAAGCTCTTTTTCAAATCGTTTATTCCCCTGAATGAAATCATCGTAGAGGTAACAGTACATAGTCCCTACTCCGCCTTCCCCATCGTAATACGACCATTGATGGTCGCGCCCGCAGCAATTGAAATACGACCTGTTTGAATATCTCCATTTACATGTGATGAAGCAAGTAACTCCAAACTCTCTGAAGCAAGAATATTTCCAATAACTGTTCCTGCAATGACAGCACTTTTTGCAGAGACATCTGCTTTGATCACCGCACTCTCTCCAACATGAAGAGCTGAAGCTGTTTCCAAAGAACCGTTCAGTTCTCCGTCGATCATAATGTCTCCGCTTGATCGAAATTCACCTTCTACGCGAACACCTTGTGCGATCACGGTTTCTCCTGACGTATTTGCATGTGCCATAGATTGTGGTTGTTTACCAAACATAGATTACATTTCCTCGATAGATTCAATTCCCATCAGTTTTAACCCATTTTGAAGCGTTTGTCCAACAGCTTTTACAAGCGCCAAACGCTCAGTTACGATTTCAGGTTCTGCTTTAAGCACAGGAATCTCCGAGTAAAATGAAGCAAACGTTTGAGCGAGATCAAATAAGTATTGTGAAACGCGACTGAGCTCAAGCGTTTGACTGACAGCAAAAACGAGATCCGGATAGTCTGCAATCAGCAAAAGTAATTTACGTTCAACAGGAGCCTTAAGATGTTTTGACGAAAGACTCTTTTTTATTTTTGGTGCTTTTTTCAGGAGAGTCTTAATACGTGCATATGTGTAGAGAATGTATGGTCCTGTATATCCTTCAAAGACCAATGATTCTTCGAGATCAAATATGATCGGCTTTTCAATATCCTGTTTCAACATTCCGAATCGCATCGCCGCATAAGCGATTGTCCGTGCATTTTCAAGAATATCTTTTTCATTCCAATCTGGATGTCTTGCTCGCGTTTCTTCACTCGCACGTTCAACCATTTTGTCACGAAACAATTCAAATCGGATATCATTTCCTTTTCTTGACGCCATCGCTCCGTCTTTCAATGTGACAAAGTCATAAGAAAGATGTGTCAATTCTTTTTCAAAACCCATGAGTTTGAGCGTCGCGAACAGTTGTTGCATGGCGTGAGATTGTCTTGTGTCAACGACGTAGATAGATCGGAGAGCGTGATAATCTTCTTCTTTCTTAAGCGCAAGTCCGATATCTTTTGCATTGTAAAGCAATGTTCCATCCGACTTAACAAGAAGATTCACCCCAAGATCCTGATCACGCAAATCTACAATCCAAGCACCTTCCGATTGAACAACGATTCCTTTCTTAATCAGTTTATCAATTTCCTTTTTTGTTTTCTTTATGAGATTGCTTTCAAAATACCATTCTTCAATTCCAATATTCAATTCACCATAAACACGTTCAAGGTAATCAAGCGACCACTTGCGTGTCTTTTTCCAAACAGCAACCTCTGGACCTTTTTGATCTTCTAAATTCCGAAACACAAGTGATACTTGTTCCTTTGTATTTGGATGATCTTCTAAATACTGCGTCGATTCAATATAGACATCCCGTAAAAACGTAATGCGTTTTTCTTTCGAGACATCTTCTCCTGCGTGAAGTGTCATGATTGCCCAAACAGATTTTGCAACGTGAGCACCAAGATCATTAATGTATGCATGTGGAACAACATCGTATCCGTTTGCTCGCAATACATTCACAGCCATCTGCCCCACGAATAAATTACGCAAATGTCCAATGTGAACATCTTTGTGCGTATTCAGGTTTGCATATTCCACCATCACACGTTTATCTTTTCCGATAGCGGATGTTCCGTATTTATCTTTAAGCGTATCCACATCTTTCAAAACATCTTTTCCGAAAATGTCATGTGCAAACGTAAAATTCACATACGGACCAACTGCGCGAACGTGTGAAACATACCCTTTTGGTCCGATCTTTGCTGCAATTTCATTGGCAATTTCGGTCGGATTGGATTTTTGTTTTTTTGCCAACAGAAAACAAGCAAAGGCAATGTCACCCATTTTTGCATCCGGAGGTTCTGACAAATCTTCGAGGTGAGGAACGTACCCTCCCCCAACAGCTTGTTTCAGTTCGCGAAGAATTTGTTGTTTAGCTTTTTGAATCGGTGACATATAAACAAAGTTTCGTGTTACGAAAGCAAAGCGAGTTTTTCTTCTGCCTCACGTTTCTTCTGTTCCATTCCTGCGACGATCGTTGCTGGAGCCTTGGACAAAAATTCTTGGTTCGATAATTTTTCTTGTGTTGCTTTGATATACGATCGCAACTGCGCGATCTCTTTTTCTTTTTGTACTTTCTCCTTTTCTGGGTCAATGATTGTTTCCAATTTTACAAACACTGTTATGTCTCGAATGACAGAAGACACATCAGCTAGTGCGGGTTCATAAGATGTTGCAACAATAAAGTCCGGTTCAACGCGTGCGAGCGTTGCAATGATTGCACGATATAATTCAAGTTCTGTGCGAGACGACTCCTGGGTCACAAAAACGATTTGCAATAATTTCTTCGGTTCGATTTTATAGTGTGATCGGATATTACGAATCCCAACGATCAATTCTTTCAATCCATCAAATTGTTGTTCTGCTTCTGCATTCGCAAATCCTGAAACCGCTGGCCAAGATCCGACGAGCAACAACCCTTCATTAAATTCGCGCCAAATGACTTCTGTCACAAATGGCATGAATGGATGTGCAAGAACCAAAATATTTTTCAACACGTAAAGAAGAATCTTATCTGTCGATTCTTTTTGAGAAGCATCGGCTTGTTGAACTTTTGAAATTTCAAGATACCAGTCCGCAAAATCTGTCCAAACAAATTCACGCAACACCTCAATCGCAAGAGAGAAATCAAATTGCTCAAGGAGTTTAGAAATATTTCCTGCAGTGAATTCAAGACGTGCAAGAATCCATTTGTCTGCGAGTGTGACAGGAGCTGGCATCGAAGAAACAAGCGATGTGTCGACGCTCGATAAAACAAAACGTGAAATGTTCCAAAGTTTGTTTACAAAATTGCGACCTGCTTCCACTTTTTCCTTGTAATAACGAGCATCGTTTCCCGGAGTTGTTCCAATCAAAACACTGAGACGCAATGCATCACATCCATATTCTTGAATGACATCGAGTGGATCAATTCCATTTGCATCTGATTTTGAAAACTTCTTCCCTTGTTCATTACGAAGAACTCCGTGAATGTATGCATCTTTAAATGGAATTTCATCGAGTGCGTATGTACTCATCAGCACCATTCGCATCAGCCAAAGATACAAGATTTCGGAACCCATTTGGATCCAGTTTGTTGGGTGAAATTCTTGAAGATCTTTTGTTTTTTCCGGCCATCCGAGTGTGGAAAATGTCCAAGAACCGGAGCTAAACCAGGTGTCGAGTGTATCAGGATCCTGTTCCCAACCCTCTCCTTCTGGAGCTGTTCCACAAACCATTTCCTCCCCACGATACCAAACCGGAATGCGATGTCCCCACCACGTTTGTCGAGACAAACACCAATCGCGCAAATTTTCAACGCGATTCAAATAGAGCTTTGTAAAACGCTCTGGAGTGATTGTAACTTTTTTTGTTATGTCACCATCAAGTCCCGTCGTTAATGCTTCGCGCATCAAATCACGCAAACTTTTTCCTCGAGACGGAATGACTTTTTGAACATCAAGCCACCACTGTGTCATTGGTAACGATTCAATCACATCTTTGAAACGATCGGATGTTCCGACATTTTGTACAATCTCCTCTGGTTCTTTTTCAAGAAGTCCTTGTTCTGAAAGCCGCGCAACAAATTTTGCACGTGCTTCTTCAACCGTAAGACCCGCATAAGATCCGGCTTCTGCGGTCATGCGACCATCTTGACCAATCACTTGAATAATCTCAATCGGATTTCCATTGGCTTTTTGTTTTTCGTACATCAAAAAATCCACAGGACTGTGTGCTGGCGTTACACCAAGCGCTCCTGTTCCAAATGAAGGATCAACTCCTTCATCCGCAATCACTTTAATCAAAAGTGGTTTTGCTGCACCGACATCCACCGTAAATGTTTGACCGATATATTTTTGATAACGTTCATCTGTTGGATGAACAGCAACAGCCGTATCCCCCAACTTTGTTTCCGGTCTTGTCGTTGCAATGGTGATTGGAAAATCTTTACTGTATTTGAACGTATACAAGACACTCGGACGTTCTACATAAATAATTTCATCATCGGAACACGTCGACTGTCCTTTTGTGGACCAGTTCACAACGCGATGTCCGCGATAAATAAGTCCATCTTCAAACATGCGGCGGAATAATTCATTCACCGCAACGTTTCGTTTGTCATCAAATGTATATGCGAGTCGTGACCAATCACAACTTGTTCCCATTTTTTTAATTTGACTCAAGATGGTCGCGCGAGATGCTTCTGCAAACTCCCGAATCTTCGCCACCAATTTTTCTCGTCCTAACTCCTGACGTGGATTCTTCATCCCCGCTTCCATGAGCATCATTTCAACTTTCGCCTGTGTTGGAAGTGCTGCATGATCTGTTCCAGGTACCAAGACAACTTTTTTTCCACATAACCGTTGGTAACGCACCATTGCATCCATGAGTGCATTTTCAAGAGCGTGGCCCAAATGCAACACTCCTGTCACGTTTGGTGGCGGCATCATGATGGAATAAGGTTCACCCGTCAGATTGTCCGGGTTAAAAAATCCGCTTTGTTCCCAGGCGGAATAAATCTCATCTTCGTACGACTTTGCTTCGTACGCTTTTGGCATTTCATTTGAGGACATAGTAATCGAAGTGTACGAAAAATCAGCACATTTGGCAATTTTGTCTGCCCAAAATAGGTTGACAAAAACCTCATTTTCCCCAACAATACGGCCAGCTCTCTACAATTGAAGGAAAAGACATGAAAAAAGCAATGGCGACCGTGCTTGCAGTAATCGCCCTCTGTGGCTGTCAGAAAATCTCGCCATTCATTTCTGAATTGATGGCGAAAGATCGAATGGATGTCGACGGCGATGGAATTCCACGCCCAGACGATTGCGACGATCGCGATCCGAAAATCGGCATTCGTGTTTTTCTCCGCGATATCGATCGCGATGGATTCGGTGGAAGTGAGAAGGTTACGACCTGTGAGAAGTCTGAAGGTCTGACCGACAAACCTGGCGATTGCAATGACGGCAACGCCAAAATCTTCCCGGGTTCAGAAGAAATCTGCGATCATCTCGACAACGACTGCAATGGCAAAACCGATGATGCCGCCTCCGATCAGAAAACCTGGTACAAAGATCAGGATCAGGATGGCTATGGCAGCATGACGGTTTCTGAAGTTGCATGCTTTGCTCAAACGAACTTCGTGGCCGATCACTCCGATTGTCACGATGATGTGAAGGAAACTCATCCGAATGCAATCGAGATCTGTAACAAGATCGATGACAATTGCAACGGGCAGACGGACGAAGAAGTTCAAACAGCGTCTTACGAGGACGCGGATCATGACGGATTCGGAAATATCCTTGTGAAAAAGATGGCGTGTATCCCGGCTCCGGGAGACGTCACGAATGCAACAGACTGCGACGATGCACATGCATCCGCGCATCCAGGTGCGGACGAAATCTGTGACGGACTCGATAACGACTGCAACGGGCAGACGGATGAAAACGTTCAGAGTGTTTATTTCGCCGATGTGGACCAGGACGGATACGGCAGTTCTCTTGTCACGCAAAAAGCGTGCAGTGCGCCAAGCGGTCACGTCTCAAACAGCACAGACTGCAATGACC
>CALQZE010000010.1 GCA_943348955.1 Candidatus Uhrbacteria bacterium RIFOXYB12_FULL_58_10
ACGATGTAATTTCATTCCGTCGATCGCGAGCGTGTCTCCGTTGTCCGAGAATACATTGAATACGTCGTACGTCTTGTTGAAGGGGACAGATGTCTTTGTTATTTGAATCGATTTGTCTTCAAAACGTTTTGTAATAACGTAGGTTCCGTTGTCTTTCACAGCAGAATCCGTTGTCATATCGTATGTTCCATTTTTGAACGTGTAGACAACAAACCATTTGTAGTTTTCTTTGGTTATCCCTTCACCGCGCCATGTGCCTGTGAATTCATCTTTAGCTTCTTCTAATAAAGAAGTAGATGCAGTGTTTGGTATTTTGTTTGTGAGAAACAGACCTCCTGCAATGACGACAACGATGGCAATAATGATTGTAATAATGATCTCTGGTTTTTTTGGTTTCATATAACATGGTTTAAGTTCTCAAATGGCTGGCAGCGATAGAATAGAGTTTTGAGCCGGATAAAAGATAAATAGTGTAATTTTTTTCGTCTATGGCAAAGCCTTTGAGATTGTCGAACGAATCTGACTTATATTGCATGATAAACGCCCCTGTGTCTTTTTGGTAAACGATTAAGCGTTTACCTGTCGGTTCCATCACGTAAAGATATTTACTGTTTCCATCCGTCCACATATCTGTTGCTTGCGTGATAGGAGGATCGACGATACCGAGGGCCCATCCGACTTCACTTCCGTTTTCGAAACGAACAGCTTGTCCGTTTGATTTCAGAATATAAAGAGATTTGTCCAGTGTGAAGGAAACGGCTTGTTGCAACGAATCTGTTTTTGAAACGATCCATGATTGACCGGTTCCGAAACCACCAGTTGCTTGGTTCATACGGATGATCTGGCTGTCTGTTCCGTCCGGAGAGCTTTGTAACAGATACAACCGATTTGCATAAGTCATGAAGGATTTCCATCTTCCTTCTTCAAGAGAGGCTGTAACAGGTGTGGATGTATTGTTGGAGGGATCAAAGGAAAAGAGGTGATTTGCTGAATCGAGAATAAACACGTGTTTATCGTCTGTAGATGTGGAAAGAATCGTACTGTTTGTGATTGGAGCTGTATTTGCGACGGTAAAAAGTTTTTGCGTTGGGTCTAATCGATAAAGATTTTGATCTGTTCCAGCGACAAATAACAGGGAATTGGAACGGACGAGACGCACACCAGAGACGTTTGAAACACTTGTCGCCAAATCGCCCACGAGTGCAGGATTCGGAACATGCACGATGTGTCGGAGTTCATCCATGGCCGTTTCAATGTCTGACGTTAGTTTTTTTGTTTTTTCTTGTCGGATGGGAAGATCTGTTGGTAATTGTGCGACAAGGCTTGTGGCTTGTTGATAGAGCGTGCGTGCCTGGTTTTCATCACGGTAAATCATGGCACCTCCAGCTCGATCCATAACGTCTTGAATGGTGGAAATTTGTTGATCGTATTTATGCTGTGCTGTTGATTTTGCGTGTGATTGGGAAAGAAGAAATAATCCGATGCTTAGAATCACGACTAATACGATAATGCTGATCAGAGATCGTTTCGTCTTTGTTGAAAGGGTTCTACTTTTCTCAATGATCTTTTTATGGAGCGCTATTAACGTATATTTTATTGTTTTGAATTGTTGTAATGCGGAAGAGCGAGATTCTTTTTTTGAAACAGCGATCAGAAATATTTTTGTGTTGATACTGAGACGTTTTGTGATTCTCCAAAGAGTTCTTCCGATATTTTGTGCCAGTCTCATGAGCATTTTTCCTTTGGATTCGCCGCGTTTTAAATCCGTCAATATGCGTGAACGTTCCGTTTGTTTTTTGTACTGAGTCATGATCCATGCACGAATAAAACCAACAATATTTGGTTTCTGATCTTCTAATAATCGAGTTGTTTCATCCTGTCCGTGAATAAAAGAATCGATGGAGACATCGGATAGCGGTTTTGCATGCGCTTCTGTCACTTGGGAATTTGAGTCTTCTGCTTTAAAAATAATGAGAAGGAGTCCGTCGTTGTGAGAAAAATATTGACGAATTTTTTCTGTCGCACTTTTTGGTGGAATGCTTGTGAGGATGCTGTTGAGATCATCCGCTGGGATGGCTTGTTGTAAGTCTTTTTGACAAACACAGAAGACGTCACCGTTTTCAAGGTCTCCATCCAAAACAACAGCGAATGGTTTTTCCCAAGTCGGAAGGGCTTGTTCTGTTTGAATACTGCGGAAGATGTTAAAAACTTGGTAACGTTGTGAAGGTTTGCGATGGAGAAATAATCCGGAAAGTTCGCCTGTACCCGAGAGAAACATTTGATTCTCACAAATAATTCCGACAACGGCATGAAATTGTTGGATGGGAATATAGTAACGCCCTTCACGAACGGCCTGTGCAAGCGTTTCGTTTAATGCGCCAAGAAACTGTTCAAACCGATGTTGTGCGTTTGCCTCTTTTCCAAAAGAATTTGTGAGACGGTGGGCTTGATCATTCAATAATTGGAACAATGCCTCTGAATCGGGGTTTTTTTTGCTAATGTATGCAAGGACAAAGACAAAACCATTACGCCCCTCAAGCGGAAGGACGCAAGAAAGACCCTCAACATACTCTTGAGGTGTTTTTGGCTCGTATTGGGCGGCTTTGAGGTAAGAAGGCATACAATCGTTGCGTTCGGGATGATGATTGTGTACATTATACCTGGATACACGCTTGGTGCAACCGAATTGTATGCAAAAACAAATCTTCAATATTGAACAGATGTTTGGTTCAAAGACACGGGCTCGATTAATGAGTCTTTTTTTGCAACAACCAAAAGAGTTGTTTTATGTCCGTGAGCTGACTCGACGCATTGATGCGCAGTTGAATTCCGTCCGTAGGGAATTGAAAAACCTTATCGATATGGGTTTGATTCTTGAAAAACAATCAGATCGTGCGCGATTAGCTACAACGCTTGCAGAAAAGAAAAAATATTATACGGCAAACACGGATTTTATTTTGTTTGATGATTTACGATCGTTGTTTCAAAAGGTTCAGATTTTGCTTAAACAAAATCTTGTTCAAGAAATTGATTCAAAAGGAACCATTTATTATTTTGCATTTACGGGACGTTTTGTTGACGCAAAAGAAATTCCAACAGATATTTTAATTGTCGGAGATATTCAACAATCCATTCTTGAGGAAATGGTAAAGAAATTCGAATTGGAAATCCCTTACGAGATTAACTACACGCTCATGCCAAAAGATGAGTTTCGTGATCGTCGCCAGGTGGCAGATCGATTTCTTTCTTCTATTTTAAATGCAGAAAAGGTCGTCATGATCGATCGCGTTTAACGTATGGATTTTTTGATTGCTGCACAAGACATCGGTGTTATGTCGCTTGGTTTATTGAATGATCGCGGTGAACTTACAGAAGAAACGTTTCCGATTGCTCCAGAACAGTATTTGCAAACGATTCATCTGTTTTTAGAGAAATATCACGTATTATTTGAAGATATTAAACGTATTCTGGTTGTTCCGGGCCCTGGATCGTTTACGGCAAGTCGGGTGAGTGTCACGATTGCAAACACTATCGCTTTTACACACAAAATTCCTATGGTGAGTCTTCCGAATGTGGAAAAGTACTCCCTTCAAGAACTTTGCGTACGTTTTTTGCAATCCGATCAACAAGAAACGGTTTTTGTGACACCTCTTTATGATCGACCTCCGATGATCACACAAGCAAAAACACAAGTGCTATAATAAGATTAATCTGTTTTATTCTTTAAACGCACGTTTATGAACATCTCTACAGAAGTTCTTCAGGGTCCACTTTTGGAGCTGTGGCGCACAATTATTGCGTATGTTCCGAATTTGATCGGGGCCGCCATCGTCTTTTTGATCGGTGTTATTGTTGCAGTTGTATTGCAACGTGTCGTGAAACAGATTATTGGGTTATTGCACATTGACGATCTTGCAAAAAAACTTGAGATCAAATCTCAGTTTGAACGTGTTGGGATTCGTTTACACATCGGATCGCTATTTGGTTGGATTGTGAAATGGTTTTTTATTATTGTGTCGCTTATCGCCGCAACAGATATTTTGGGATGGAAAGAAGTGACAGATTACCTTAAACAAGTCATTCTTTTTGTTCCAAACGTGATTATTGCCGTCATTATTTTGCTTGCAGGAATTCTTCTTGCAAATTTTGTTCAAAATGTTGTGCGTTCAGCTGTTGAAGCCGCACAACTTGTTTCTGCAAGTTTTTTGGCAGGGATGGCAAAGTGGGCGATTTTAGTCTTCAGTTTCATGGCAGCACTTGTTCAATTGCAGATTGCTCCTGATCTGATCCGCGTGCTTTTCACAGGATTGGTATTTATGCTTGCCCTTTCCGGCGGTCTTGCATTTGGTCTTGGCGGAAAAGAACACGCATCACAATTTCTGAATCGATTAAAAAAGGATATTTCATCGGAACGTTAAAAAATGGAACGATATCATTACGGACAATTGCGATTTTGGGAAATGTTCCCCGGCCTGTTGGTCTGGGGAACATTTGTGTTTGCTCTCGTGTTTTCTTTTGTCCAGCCAATTTGGGTGATCATTTTCATTATTGTTTTCGATTTGTTGTGGTTGTACCGCGTTATTTATTTCAACATCTTTATCATCCTCGCTTGGATAAAATACCATCGCGCGATCCGAGTGAATTGGCAGGAAAAATTGGCAGTCATTCCAGAAAGCAACGAGATTGTTCATTTGATTTTTTTGCCAACGTATAAAGAATCATTTGATATTATCGCAACGACCCTTGAATCCCTTCAGAAAAATTCATTTCCAAATGATCGCATGATCATCGCTCTTGGAGGGGAACAAGGAGATCAAGAACAATTCGATTCGATTACAAAACAGGTTCAAGAAAAATACGGAAACGTTTTTAAAAAGATTATTTTCACCCTTCATCCAAAAGGGCTGTCAGATGAGATTCCGGGAAAAGGTTCCAATTTAAATTGGATGGGACATCGTGTGGAAGAAGTTTTGCAGAAAGAATTTCCCATGTTGCGAGATGAACAGATTGTTGTGTCTGCCTTTGATGTGGATACCATTGCACACGCACAGTATTTTTCGTACTTGACGTATCTGTATTGCACCGTTCCTAACCCAACGCATTGTTCGTATCAACCTGTTGCTCTTTTTTCAAACAATATTTGGACGGCTTCTGCTCCCGTACGCGTTGGAGCTTTCGGAACGACATTCTGGCTTTTTGGAGAACTTGCACGTGCGGAAAGACTTTGGACGTTTTCATCGCATTCTATGCCGTGGAAAATGTTGCGTGATGTTCGTTTTTGGCAAAAAGATATTGTGAGTGAAGATTCACGTATTTTTATGCAGGCTTTTTTGCATTACCACGGTGATTATCGCGTCACTCCAATGTTCCTTCCGGTATCTATGGATGCGGTGACAGGCGCAACGTATCGCGAGTCTTTGATTGCTTTGTATCGTCAAATGCGACGTTGGGCATGGGGAGTTGAGCACTTGCCGTATTTGATTGATGGATTCAAGCGTGACAAGACAATTCCACGAATGAAAAAGTTTCAATACATTTTCAATCACATTGAGGGAATGTTTACGTGGGCAACGGCGCCGATTATCATGTTTATGCTCGGATGGTTGCCGCTTTGGGTTGCAAAAGGGAATACAAACGCTATTACACAAGCCGCACCGTTTACCCTTGAACAAATCATGCAGCTTGCCATGATCGGAATGTTTCTTTCCGCGTCCATGTCTCTTACGCTTCTTCCGCGTCGTCCGGAACATGTTCGCCCGTACACGTGGCTTGTCATGCTGCTTCAATGGGGGCTTTTACCTATCACCTTTATTTTATTCGGTTCGTTTCCAGCTATCGACGCGCAAACACGTCTTATGCTCGGAAAATATTTAGGATTTGAAGTGACGAAGAAACAGAGAATAAAAGAGTAATGTCCGTTCTTATGTCTCCCAAAATTTCCATTCATATTGTCGCTTGGAACTCGATGTTGTTTTTGCCGGATCTTTTGGATTCGATTTCAAAACAAACGTACACGGATTTTGCTGTCCTTGTGATTGATAACGGATCATCGGATAAAGTCGCGGAATTTTTATCGGAAAAATATCCTCACGTTCGTTGTTTGCGCAATGTGCGTAATCTTGGATTTACAAGTGCACACAATCAAGGAATTCGTTACGCGATTGAACATTGGGATAAGGGTGAATTACAGAATAAGTTTATTTTTGTCATGAATCCTGATGTTGTTTTGACACCGACCTGTCTTGAGGAACTCATGCGCGCGACACACGGGAAAGATGCGTATGGTTCATTTGGAGGAAAGTTATTGCGAGCCTACGGGGATGGTATTGTGGATGAGGTATTGAAATCATCCATTCATTCAGATCGAATTGATTCGACGGGATTACAATTACAGAAAAATTTAACGAGTTTGAAACGCGGAGCGGGAGAAATGGATGAAGGTCAATATGATATTTCAGAAGATGTGTTTGGCATTTCGCGTTCCCTTGTTTTGTATCGTGCGCAGGCTTTGCAAACGATTCGTTTTCAAGATGAATTTTTTGATCAGGATTTTGTGACGTTTAAAGAAGATGAAGATTTAGCGTGGCGGATGCAGTATGCAAGTTTGCCTGCGTGGTATGAGGCAAGAGCTGTTGCGTATCATTTTCGCGGTGCTTATGTGGAGGAAAAATGGGGATGGATGGCGAGATTGCAACATCGACAAACAAAATCGAAAATGTATCGATATTATTGTATTCGTAATCATTGGTTGGTGTTGTTGAAAAATATAGATTTCGTTTCGTTTCTTTTATCCTTTCCACAGGTATGTTACACGGAAAGTTTTCGATTTCTCGGAGCATTATTGTTTGGGGGAGCAGACAGATTCGCCATCTTTTCTGTGATGGGGTTGATTCCAAGAATGTATAAAAAACGACAATGGATTCAAAAGACAAAACAGATTACGGGTTTTGCGATTCGAAAGCGTTTTGCTAAATAAGAAAGAACTTGTCGGTTTGTATACGCAAACAAATTCAAAGTGCGTTATACTACTCTTGAACGTTTGAAAAAAATTGTGCCACACGATTTATCTTTTTTAGAACATCTTAACCGCTCCGCACACATAAGACATCAGCGTCAGGGTGTGTTGCGGAAGATTTTGTTTTGGGGAGCGATCGCCTTGTTTGTTTGGATGGTTGTATTTGGTCTTGCAGCTCTTGAAGTTTTTGCAAATGCGACAGACGGTGTTAAATCGCTTCGTTTGGCAAAAACAGACGCCTTGCAATTACACTTTCGTGATGCGACGGAATCGTTGAATCGTGCGGAGAGTTCATTTAAACAAGCAAAACGTTTTTTTCCGATCCTTGCAACGGCGCATGGGATGCCGTTTATCGGATCACCTGTTAAACAGGCAGAAGCGTTAATCCTGGCGGGAGGTGATGTTGTTGTCTCTTTGAAATCCGTTTGTGAGATCGGAGAGAATGTTCTTGAACTTTCTGGATTGAATGAAGATTATTTATCAAAAGTCGCAGAAGGGCTTTCTCCGAAGATCACGTTTTCTGATTTGCCTCCGGACACAAAGCAGATGGTTCTTGCTCGATTGCAAGTTGCTGCTGGACAATTTACGCTCATGTCGAATCGTCTTTCTGTTGCACAAACGGAATTAGATGAACTTTCAACACAAAAAACTCTCGGTTCGTTTTCCGGGATTATTAAAAAAACATCGATCGAACTTGCACAGACACAAGAAGTTCTTGATCGAGTGAGTCGTTTTGCAAATCTTATCCCCGCATTTTCCGGAATTAATGGAACAAACCATTTTCTGATTTTGTTTTTAAATAATGCAGAACTTCGCCCGGCTGGTGGGTTTGCAGGAAATTACGGAATCATGACTGTTTCAA
>CALQZE010000011.1 GCA_943348955.1 Candidatus Uhrbacteria bacterium RIFOXYB12_FULL_58_10
GACAAATCCAAAGCATGGAAGACCGTTCTGGAGCCAAGGTCATCACCGCTTTTGTTCCGCTCGCTGAAATGTTCGGCTACGCAACAACATTACGTTCTATGACCCAAGGTCGCGCAAGTTACTCCATGGAATTCATCCATTACGATGCTGTTCCAAGTAACGTCGCAAAAGAAATTATTGAAAAACGTGGCGGCGCTTCACGACGCGTGGGAGCTTAAGCGAATAGAAATAAAAAATCACCTCAACGAAATGTTGAGGTGATTTTTTATTTATTTTTTTATGTACAATCTTGTATTCTCAATCGTGCGTTCGACTTTCCAATTTGGAAATTTGAATCCGTGCGCGATAACGCGTGCGCCAATGGGGAGTTCATCAAGAAGCTTTTGTTCTAATCGCTTCATTGTATAAGAAATTTGATAAAGCGTGACAACGGATGCATTTGAAACGTCTGCATGCCAAAAAGATTTTTGATGAATGTGAATACGATTTTCAAGATGTTCTTTCTTTACATTGTTGCGTGATAATCGCACGAGACCCGGATGAATTTCAAATCCGATGGCTTTATGTGCTCCTGCGTGCACAGCTGCAATGAGCAGTCGTCCATCACCTGAACCAAGATCGATCACGATGTCGTTTGGTTTAATATTGGCAAGTTCGATGACGGTTGCAATGTGATGTTTTGGAATTGGGACATAGGGACCACCTCCCATAAAAAAGGGAAGGAGAAAATGCGATGCCCACCATAAGAGCCATACGTTGAAAACAATAAGTCCGATCATGAATAAAAATAAAATTAAAGTGACGTATCCCATAAAAAAATAGAGAATTTGAAAAAAAATTTCAGCTCGTGTGTGCTGAGTGACGCATTATATTTTATTGATCAAAGTATATCATTTGTTTTATCGGATACAGAAATTATTTATTTCGATCGACGAAAATCAAATTTAAATTTTGAAAAATAAATTTCGTGTACATAAACAAAAAACTCATTAAAGTCTCTTGACACATGTCCAATATCCGCTAAAATGCCACCACATATGAAAGATCAGCTCAAACGCATTTTGAAACTGGTTCGCCGTACGGGTGACACCATGGTGGTTACAGATCCAAATGGAGAGGATGTTTATGTTGTCATGAATTTGGATCAGTACGAAAATTTACTTGATGTCAGTGAGGCTGCCTCGAATGAGGATACTTTCAGTACAAAAGAGGAAAACATGTATTGGGCTGAACCAGAAATTCCAACGATCGCACAGATATCCACAGATTCCACACCCGACATCTGGGAAACGATGAAACCAGCCGGAGAAGATGGGGATACGTGGGATATGACGACGATGTCCGAGCAAGAATTGGCCAATTTAGAACTTCAGTATAAAGAATATGCTGCAAAATCCGTATCTGAGGCAATTTCAGATGCAAACCATTCCACTGTCGATTTAGGAGTTGAAGAACCAAAAAAGCCAGAAACAAAGGCAAATGAGGAGGATTTTGGGGAAGAACAGTTTTATCTCGAGCCGATCGATTAACACTTGCGTAATTTCAAGGGGTTTGCTATACTTTCGCCGTCTCGAAAGATCATATCAATCGATAAAAACTAAATTAACTTTGGGCAATCTCGCCCGCGATCATTTTTCATATGGCTGAAGCATTTATTCGCAACAAACCGCACGTCAACGTCGGAACAATTGGTCACGTTGACCACGGAAAAACCACAACAACAGCTGCAATCCTCTCTGTTTTAAACGCACGAGGAATGGTTGCTCAAAAGAAGGGAATCGATGATTTGGATAACGCTCCAGAATCAAAATCCCGTGGAATTACAATTGCAACAGCTCATACAGAATATGAGTCTGAAAAGCGTCACTATGCTCACGTTGACTGTCCAGGACACGCCGACTATATCAAAAACATGATCACTGGTGCGGCTCAGATGGATGGTGCGATCTTGGTGGTTTCTGCAACAGACGGACCAATGCCACAAACACGTGAACACATTTTGCTCGCTCACCAAGTGGGTGTGTCAGCAATCGTTGTTTTCTTGAATAAAGTTGACATGGTTGACGATCCAGAACTTATCGATCTCGTTGAAGAAGAAGTTCGTGATCTTTTGAAAAAATACAAATTCCCAGGAGACGAAGTACCTGTTATCCGTGGTTCTGCTCTCAAAGCTCTTCAAAACCCTACAGATCCAGTCGCATCAAAATGCATCATGGATATCGTAGAAGCTCTTGATAGCTACATTCCAGATCCTATCCGTGATACAGACAAGCCGCTCCTTTTGCCTATTGAAGACGTCTTCTCAATTGAAGGACGCGGAACAGTGGTAACAGGACGTATCGAACGTGGAGTTGTTCACGTAAACGATGAAGTTATGTTGGTCGGTATTCACGAAGAACCAACAAAAACAGTCGTTACTGGAATCGAAATGTTCAACAAATCATTGGACGAAGGTCGTGCTGGTGACAATGCTGGTATCCTTCTCCGTGGTGTTAAAAAAGAAGATGTTGAACGTGGAATGGTTCTTGCTAAACCAGGATCTATTACACCTCACACAGAATTTGAAGCAGAAGTTTACGCCCTCACAAAAGAAGAAGGAGGACGTCACAAACCATTCTTCAAAGGCTATAAACCACAATTCTACATCCGTACAACAGACGTTACTGGTGAAGTTATTTTGCCAGAAGGTGTAGAAATGGTTATGCCAGGAGACACCGTTACAGTAACAATCAAATTGATCCAACCTGTCGCGCTCGAAGAAAAAATGAACTTCGCTATCCGTGAAGGTGGAAAAACAGTTGGTGCTGGTATCGCAACAAAAATCGTTAAATAATTATTGATCCAATCGTTCTTTCTTTACCCTTGTGACTGATTCAACAACAAAAAAAGAACAGGAAGACAAACCACGTCTTCGTATCAAGATTCGTGCGTACGATAGCAAGATCATCGATCAAGCTACGGAAACAATCTTGAAAACCATTGAACGTTCTGGTGCAAAGGTGATTGGTCCAATTCCTCTCCCAACAGAGAAGAAAAAGTACACAGTTAACCGGTCAACATTCGTTCACAAGGATTCTCGTGATCAGTTTGAAATGCGCATTCATAAGCGCATTATCGACATCACTGAAACGACCGACAAAACAATTGATGCTCTTATGAGTCTCAATTTGCCTGCCGGTGTCGACGTAGAAATCAAAACATAAATTAAGGGTGTGGGACGGATCACAGACGATGGAAGTTTTCTTTCGTGCGTGATCCGTCCCACAAAATCACAATTCAAAGAACATAGAAGAAAGATCTGAGCATTTAGATGTTTCCTGAAGAAAACCTTCTATCGGCTTCTAAGAATTGTTTGTGGAGAGTACTTACATTTTTGATTCAATTTACCTTTGTAACAAGTTAAACCCTATCTGGGGAATTTTGTAACATGGGCTAGAAATTGCTTGCGATTCTGTAGATATCGCGATCAACTTCTAGCTTTTGTGCTAGTTGATACATATGCCATTTATCATCGGACGAAAAATTGAAATGACGCAACAGTTTAAGGACGACGGAACCGTCGTTCCGGTGACGCTTATTAAAGCGGAACCAAACTTTGTGACACAAATCCGTGACGAAGCCTGTGATGGCTACATTGCGGTGCAAATCGGATCTGAAACCCCAAAGCATCTCAATAAGAGTGAAGCGGGGCATCTTCATGATTTGCCACAAGTAAAAACCTTGCGTGAATTTCGTGTTGCAAGCGTTCCTACTGAATTAACACGTGGAGCAACTATTTTGGTAACGGATTTTATTCCGGGTACAAAAGTAGATGTTGTCGGTGATTCTAAAGGACGTGGTTTTGCTGGTGTTATGAAACGCCACCACTTTAAATGTGGACAAGCAACTCACGGAAACAAAGATCAACAACGCATGGGTGGATCCATCGGATCACAACGACAAGGAAAGGTTATTAAGGGTCAACGCATGGGCGGTCACATGGGTGACGAACGTGTAACCGTTAAGAATCTTGAAGTTGTTTCTGTTGATTTGGAAAATAACATCATTGCCGTCAAAGGAGCTGTTCCGGGTGCACGCGGCGGGCTGATTTTGATTCGTTCACATGAGAGAAAACAATTATGGCATTAATTTCCCTCTACAACACAAAAGGTGAAAAGGTTGGGTCTCTTGAACTCGCAAAGAGCTTGTTTGATGTGCCAACAAATGACGCATTGATTCATGAGGCTGTTGTTGCTCAACAAGCAAACTCCCGTGAGGCAATTGCTCACACAAAAACACGTGGTGAAGTTGCTGGTTCAAGCAAACGACCATGGAAGCAAAAAGGAACAGGTCGTGCACGTCACGGTTCAACAAAATCACCGATCTGGATTGGTGGAGGAATTACCTTCGGACCAAGAAATGACCGAAACTTTTCATTAAAGATCAATAAGAAAGCAAAACGAAAAGCACTCGCAATGGTTTTGTCAGATAAAGTTGCGAATGATTGTTTTATCGCTATAGATGATTTTCGTCTCGCAGAAGGTAAGACAAAAGAATTGATTCGCATCTTGAAAAAATTACCTATCTCAAAAAGAGGTGGTAAAGCAGGGTCAGGTTTTGCTGGAAAGACACTTATTGTTTTGCCTCCAGAAGAGAAAGAGATCGCAAAAGCAGCGAAAAACTTGAAAGGGATTCAAACCATGCCAGCAAATACATTGAACGTGGTTGATCTTCTTAAAACAGATGTCATTCTCGTTTCAAAATCTGCTATTGAAACAATCATGCAAACTTACAAGCGAGCATAGACATATGGGAATTTTTAAAAAGAAAAATTTAACAGAAAAGACGAAAGTTAAAGAAGAGACAAAAAGTGTGAAACTTCCAAAGAAAGAAAAGGAAATTTCATTAGTTTCTTCTGTGATCGTCAGACCGCTCGTAACAGAAAAGAGCGCGATTCTCGCATCAAAAAACATGTATGTATTTGTTGTAAAGAATGATGCAAATCGCATTCAAGTTGCTGCGGCTGTCAAAGCGATGTATGACATCAAACCGCTTACGGTTAACGTCATGAATGTTCGTGGAAAAACTGTTCGACGCGGTCGTGTTGAGGGAAAGCGAAAAGCATGGAAAAAGGCAATTGTTACTTTACCAAAAGGAAAATCCTTGAATATCTACGAAGGGGTATAATATGCCAGTAAAACGCTATAAACCTAATACCGCTGGTCGCCGCATTTCTACTGTGGATACATTTGAAGATGTAACATCTTCAGTGCCGTTAAAATCTTTAACGATTCACAAAAAGAAATTCTCTGGTCGCACAAACGGAAAAATCACAGTTCGTCATCGTGGCGGCGGAGCGAAACAACGCATTCGCTTGATTGATGCGAAGCGTGATAAGTTCGATGTACCCGCAAAAGTTGCAACACTCGAATATGATCCAAACCGTGGTGCACGTATTGCCCTTCTGTATTATCGTGATGGCGAAAAACGTTACATGATCGCTCCGATTGGTTTGAAGGTTGGTGATTCCGTTGTTTCTTCAAAACAAAAAGGTGAAATTCAATTAGGAAATCGTTTCTGTCTTGAGCATATCCCCGTTGGAATGCAAATCTACGATCTTGAACTTCAACCTGGAAAAGGTGGACAATTGGTCCGTGGCGCAGGAGCAACAGCACAGTTAATGGCTGTTGAAGGTCCTTATGCAACGGTCAAACTTCCATCTGGAGAAATTCGTTTGCTCTTCAAACAATGTATGGCAACGATCGGTCAGTCTTCTAACCCAGATCGTCGATTGATTCGATGGGGAAAAGCTGGTCGTACACGTCACCGTGGAATTCGACCAACAGTTCGTGGAAAAGTTATGAACCCGGTTGATCACCCTCACGGTGGAGGTGAAGGAAAGAACTCTATCGGTCTTAAACATCCAAAAACTCCTTCAGGAAAACCAGCGCTCGGTGTGAAAACACGTCGTAAACAAGCATCCGATCGCATGATTATTCAACGTCGCAAGAAAGGACGATTTGTTGGAGGGAAATAATTATGTCACGAAGTCTTAAAAAAGGTCACTACGTTCATCCAAAACTCTTGAAAAAGATTGGAAAGATGAAAGCAGGGGATCTCACACCAATTAAAACTTGGGCACGTGCTTCAACGATTACTCCTGAAATGGTCGGATTTAATTTCGCTGTGCACAATGGAAAAGATTTTATCAAGGTTCGTGCCGTTGAAAACATGGTCGGACACAAACTTGGTGAATTTTCTCCGACACGTCGCTTTATTCGCCATGGCGGAAAGCTTCAAAAGGAAGCTGAAGCTGGATCTGCACCTGCTGCAAAAACAGCAGCAAAACCAGCTCCAAAAAAGAAATAGTCGATTGATATTCTATGCAAGTAAAAGCTAAAGCTCGCTTTATCCGCATGTCTGCACGAAAAGTTCGATTAGTTGTCGATCTTATCCGTGGGGCACACGTTTCAAAAGCGCAAACACAATTACGTTTTGCAAACAAAGCGGCCGCAGAGCCTGTGCTGAAGCTTTTAAATTCTGCGATTGCAAACGCAACAAACAATTTCAATCTGAATAAAGATGATCTTGTCATTACATCTATCATGGTAGATGAAGGTCCAACATTGGATCGTTTTCACCCACGTGCTCATGGTCGTGCAATGCCTATCCGAAAACGTTCTTCACACATTTCAATAATCATTGAAAATGTTGAACAGAAAGAAGCGAAAAAGGAAGATAAGGTTGAAACAAAAGAAAAATCAGTAAAGGCTTCAAAAAAAACAGTAACCGCTAAGACCAAATAATTCATACCTATGGGACGAAAGGTACATCCAATTGGATTCAGAATCGCAGTCACCCGCGGGTGGGACAGTCTTTGGTTCGCGGATTCGAAACGTTTTACAGCATTACTTGAGGAGGATGTAAAAATCCGCCAATTTCTCAAAACTCTTTTGAAAGATGCCCTCATTGATCGCGTTGAAATCGATCGAACGCGTCAGGAGCTCAAACTCTTGATTCATTCCGCAAAACCAGGTATCATCATTGGTCGCGGTGGAACAGGGATTGAAGACCTCTCAAAAAAGGTTAAGAATAAATTCTTTCCTGGAAAACGTGTAAAATTATCGATCAATGTTCAAGAAGTGAAAAATGCTTCCTTGAGTGCACATGTTGTCGGATTGCAAGTTGCAACAGACATTGAAAAGCGTATGCCATTTCGTCGCGTGATGAAGGGGACGATCGAACGCGTTATGAAAGCTGGTGCTCTCGGAGTAAAAGTTTCAATCAGCGGACGTTTGAATGGTTCTGAAATTGCACGTCGTGAAATGATTGCAAACGGTAAGATTCCTCTTCACACACTTCGTGCGGATATCGATTACGCTTCCGTTACAGCTCGTACCATTTGGGGAGCTATCGGAATCAAGATCTGGATTAACCGCGGTGAAGTTTTCGATAAAGATAAAAAAGTCTAGAACAATCGTTGAAACGATTTCCACACTCCATTATGTTGATGCCTAAAAAAGTAAAACATCGTAAGTTGCACAAAGGTCGTGGACGCGGAAAGCGCGTTGCTACACGAATGACAACTGTCGC
>CALQZE010000012.1 GCA_943348955.1 Candidatus Uhrbacteria bacterium RIFOXYB12_FULL_58_10
CGCGCAAACGACATGAGCGATTTTAATTTGAGGCATACACATTTGTCATTACGAAGCCATCAAATGACCTTGCAATGACAGAAGGGTTATTTCTTCTCCTCAATAGAATCAATTGCCAATCGACGAACCAGCTTTGTAATTTCTCTTTCCACTTCTTCGATGCGTACAACCATTCGGAACAAAGCGTAAAACAAAACAAGAATGGAAACGTACATGATGACATCTACTCCGCGTCCGACACCAACAAAATGTGCAAGAGTGTTTGTTGTTTGCGGCATCATGACCACAACACCAACGGCAATCCAAAATAAAATCCACAAAAATAAAAAGGCGATTGTGAGTTTTCCGCGACGAAATTGTCGAAGTGTACGTACGATTGCAAACAAGGAAAAGGCAACAATGAAAATTTGAATGATGGACATATTACATCGTGATGCGTTTAAGAACGAGTTTCAATAATGTTTTCAATCCGACAAAAAAACTTTGTCCTTTCGATAACGAGTAATCTGTGTAAATGGCTTGAATCGGAACTTCTACGATGGAGAACTTTTTTTCGTGGGCATCCGCGATCAACTCTGACGAAACTTCCATCCCATTTGTTTTGACCTCAATCGTTTCAAACGCCAATTTTGAAAACGCACGAAAACCGGATTGACTGTCTGTCACCCACGCACCGAACAAAAATAACGTCGATAAATTTCCGAGTATGTTTGCAACTTGTCGATACCACGGCATTCCCGTACGCGAAAGCATACGAGAACCGATGACAACATTCGCTCCATTCTCAATCGCAGAAACAAATTTTGGAATTTCACTTGGATCGTGTTGTCCATCTGCGTCGAGTGTAATAAGAGCATCGGCATTCCGTTTTTTTGCCGCAGCAAAACCGGTTCCGATCGCCGCACCCAAACCGCGATTCACTAAATGCGAAACAACAATCGCACCATTTTCCAAAGCGATTTCTGCCGTACGATCTCGTGATCCATCGTTCACCACAATCATTTCTGAAACAAAAGGCCGCGTTCGTTTGAGAACGTCGGCGATGGTTTGTTCTTCATTATAAGCAGGAATAACAGCAACAATCTTCATAGGGATGTCAGGAGAATTTTATTGGCTTTGAGATATTCAACGGTACGACGCAAACCATCTTCTAAGCGCACAAGTGGAAACCATCCGAGTTCTTTTGCACGGTTAATGTTTGGAAGGGCAAGTTCGGAAAGAAAGGCGAAATTCTCACCTTCAACCATTTGAGACGTAGAGTTTGTCATTTCGATGATTCTTTTTGCCACATCTTCTAGGGACAAGTCAACATCGCTTCCCAAGTTAACCGGACCTGGGTATTCTTTTGCTTTCATAATGCGAGTCAGTCCATCTACAACATCCGCAACATAACAAAGAGAGGAACGAAACTCTTTTCCTCCATTCAATACCAACGGTTTTTCATCAAGAGCACTTAAAATAAAATCAGGAACAAGTTGGCCGTCGGAGAGTGGCATGCGTGGACCGTATGTGCGAAAAATGCGTGCAATACGAATATCAATCCCGTGCACTTGTCGATACGTTTCAAACATCGTCTCCGCAAAACGTTTTCCTTCATCATAACAACCGCGAGGAGAAAGATGATCCATAGTCCCCTGTTCCGTTTCCACAACAGCTTTTTCATGACTTTGACGTGCGCCGTAAACGACAGAACTCGACGTAAGCAGAATCTTCGCGCGAAACTTTTTTGCGAGTTCCAACACATAATAATTTCCGATCGAATTTGACAACAACGTTTGAATTTTAAACTGATCAAATTTTTTGATCGAGGTTGGACATGCAAGATGATAAATTTCTTGAATTCCTTGAAATGGCAATTTGAAATCGGCAAGCTCAGGTAAGCGCTCAAGATCAAACGGCTCATTTACATCCAAACGGATGAACCGAAAGTTTTGATTTTGCAAAAGCGTCTCGATGTTTTGCACAAGACTTGTTGCAAAATTATCAACGCAAATGACGTGATGTCCATCTCTCAGTAATGATTCGCACAGGAAAGAACCGATAAATCCGGCTCCGCCCGTCACGAGAATATTCTTTTTTTCAAAAGTAAGAGCTTGTGGCATATGCGTGTAGTATAGCAGGGGTAAGGGATTAGAGGTAAGAGATGCGGACTAAAAATTTTGACCCAGTCCTGTCACTGAAGCAATTGTCGTAACAACATTGAAGTCGTTTGATGATTGAATACTGGCACCGAAAGAATAATTTCCCCAGAAAACATCTGGAATATCATCGACTTGTTTATTCCAATTAGACCCATACAATACCGTTGCAATTTCTTCCGAGACAAGTGGACGCAAAACTCCTTTTGCTTCGACTGCATAAACAGTCGGTACTGTTTGAAACTTTACGAGTTTTGTTCCAGGATGATACGTCACATTTTTTCCAAGCGGAAGCGACGAAAGAAAACTTGCCGATACCACTTTTACACTCGAAAAATCTTGATACCACGTAAAATAAATACGGTCATTTGGAAAAGCATGTCGTTTTTCATCTGAGGCATAGAAATAAACAGCTCGACAAGGATCATTCACATCCGCATTTTTTTCACATGCCAATTTCACCAAAGAACCAGGCATGGCTTCAGCCGGATACAATTGATCCGCGAGAACAAGCGCGTTTGCAATATTTAATCGACCAGAGCCCATCTTTCCTTGAGCAGGTCCGAATTCATGAATAGGATCCGTGGATAAACGTAAAACGTTTTTTAATTGTTCCGGATTGAGGGTTGGATGTCGTGAAACAAGCAAAGCGGCTGCACCTGAGACCATTGGAGTTGCCATGGATGTTCCCGCCCAATCTTTTTGATAATATCCTTGCACAAACGGTGCCCATGCATCGTTTTGATAAATCACGCTCAAAATATTTTGACCCGGTGCCGCAAGATCTGTACACGTTGCTCCATAATTTGAAAAAAGAGATTTCGCATCTTGCTCATCTGTTGCCGCAACCCCGATCACACCATTTTTCACATTGAGATGCTCATCGCAAGCCGGATAAATGGGTTTTTCATCAACGTTGATTCCTCCGCCTTCCGTATTTCCGACAGCTGCAACGATGAGAACACCTGCATCATTTGCGACTCTTATCGCATCTTCCAATCTGGGATCGTTATCAAATCCCGTAAAACTTAAATTAATGATCTTTGCACCATTTTTCACCGCATATTCAATTCCTTCACGTGCTGTTCCGGAATTTCCAACACCCAGATTGTCTAAAATACGAATGTCCATCAACTTCACATTCCAGCTAATCCCTGCGATCCCCTGTTCATTATTTGTCACAGCACCAATGATTCCAGCAATCACCGTTCCATGAGAAATAGCTCCTTCGTCATACGGTTGATTCACGTCTGGTTCAGGTGAACCATCATGATTGATAAAATCAAAACCATTCACATCATCTACATATCCGTTTCCATCATTATCAATTCCATCACCCGAAATTTCATTTTTATTGATCCACATATGCTCCATAAGATCTGGATGTGTCAAATCAAAACCTGTATCAAGTACAGCGACAACCACATCCTTCGAACCAATCGTCATATCCCATGCACGAGGTGCCTGAATCTTTTGGAGATACCATTGATCTGAAAAAAATGTATCATTTGGTGTCAAAGCAAATACAGGAGACGCAAAAAAGAACATCGAGAAGATCGAGAACGCGGAAAGAAAAGAACGTATTTTTTTTTTCATATCTTCAACTTTTTCTTCTATGGATTCCAAATTGCAATGGATAATCCGGCACGGCTTTTTTCCTCAAACGGAAAAAATCCGCCGGCAGGATCTGTAAACTCGTTAAAAATTCTCACGTGCGGACCACCTTTTGAAATCGGTACGGTGTAAATTTCATCCGTTGTATTGCGATCCATATTTCCACTTGCAAGATCTACTCCGCCAAGATAGGAAGCAGAATAGACAAGTGTTGTGTAAAGTGATTCACCCAAGTTGCTGTAAACACCAAGCCATGGAGCAGATCCTTTTTCTGCACCTATGACGATTGCATCGTTTTTTTGTCCACGAACATGCATGGTTGTGACACGTAATCCCGTCTTAATGAATGACAAAGCTTTGAATTCACGAATATAACGACCATTTGCATCAAAAATACGTACTCGATGTGTTTTATCATTACCACCGAGAGTCGCAACAATTTCAGATTCCGAATCATGATCCATGTTTCCAACCGCCACATGAACAGGTAAGGCAACGCGTCCAAACGGATAAAAAGCTCCTTGCATTTCTCCTCGTTGATTAAAAATGCGAACCTGTCCGTTTCCATCCGTTTCTTGTGTCACTAAAATTTCATCTATTCCATCATGATTTGTGTCACCCGTTGTCACAAAAATACCGTGACGATCAGACGGATCAAGAGCAAAAAATTGTTTCAATAATTTTCCATAGATATCAAATACGCGCACCTGAGGTCCGCCGCCCGTACCCGCTCCCGTCACAATTTCTTCCACTCCATCCCCATTCACATCCCCCATCGCAAGGTGAACGCCACCGCGGAAATTTTTATCATAGGCCAAAAAAGATCCGAGCTCTTTTCCTTGTTGATTCAATCGTTTGACAAGCGGGGGTGTTCCCGGCCCTTGTGCAACAACAAGAGATGCGGACGTTTGATGTGACGTATCACGTTGTTCTGCTCCACCAACGGCAAATACAGCAGCAACCTCAAGCGCACGATTCACGTTTAAAATTCCAGCTCCGAGGCGTTGTCTTGCCGCTGATGTTATTTCTTTCGTGGAATCCGCAGACAACATGAGTGATAATCGGATTTGATTTGGAGTGAGTGTTGGATACGCGCTGCGTAGACGAGCAACAGCCGCTGTTACAAGCGGAGCGGCCATAGATGTTCCTTCAAATGGACTTCCATAGGCGGTCGAATACAGTAATTTCGAAACATCGTGATAAACAAGTCCAAAAATGTTTACCCCAGGAGCACTGATATCAACACAGTTAGTTCCGTCATTTGAAAAATCGGCTTTCTTTCCTTCCTGATTTGTTGCAGCAACTCCAATAACCGTATTTTTTCCAATACGCGTATCAAAACAAGCGGGATAGGTTGGTGTTTTATCTGTATCAAGTCCGTCATTTCCAATAGCAGCAACAACAACGACTCCTTGATCCGATGCCCATTCAATCATCTTTTGCAAAAGAACATCCGTTTTTGTTGAAGTCAAACTTAAATTGATTACGTCTGCTCCATTCTTTACAGCATACTCGATCGCATTGCGTTCATCTTCTGAATTTCCTTTCCCGTGTGAATCAAGAATCCTGAGCGGCATGATTTTTGTTTTCGGTGCGATGCCGGCAACACCTCGACCGTTATTTGCTTCCGCAGCGATCATTCCTGCAAGCAATGTTCCGTGTGAGACAATCGTATCATCTGCTTGGGGATCAGAAATATCCGGCAACGGATCTGGATCATCATCGACAAAATCCCAACCATGAACATCATCCTCATATCCGTTATGATCATTGTCTTTATGATCACCGGAAACCTCCGCTGTGTTTTTCCAATACTGATTCAGAAGATCCTCGTGATTCAGATCAAATCCCGCATCTAAAATGGCAACGATTGTTTCTTTCCCTTCTTGCGGTGCAGATGGGGCATGAATCGCGTTCCAATACCAAAGTTCATACATGAACGGATCCTTGTACGGAAACGATGCTGCAAAAAGATTTGAAGGGCAAAGTAAAGAAAACGCGACGGTAAGCGCGATAATTGGCTGGATTTTTCGAAAAAATAAAACCGCCATAAGCGGAATTATTGTAACAAAATTGAATCGTTTGCGATAGACTGCTTCAATTCCATCCTCTAAAAGTTCTCGCTAAGACTACCGACCAAAACTCTGTTTGCAATCACATTGTAATCCGAAGCTGAATTTACAGGCTCTCCGATGACATAATTTTTGTAGAAGACATCTGAGATATCGTCAATTTGTTTGTTCCAATCAACTCCATAAAGCGCCGCAGCGATTTGCTCTGTTGCAACCGCGCGCAGCACACCACCCTTTGCGACAACATACACCGTCGGCGAAGTTTGAAACTTCACCATTTTTACTCCGGGACGATACGTGACATTTTTTCCAAGCGTAAGTGAAGACAAAAATGTAGCACTTACTTCTTTCACTGTTGAGAAATCCGTAAACCAAGAAAAATAAACTTTATCGTTTGTAAACGCATGACGTTTACCGTCTGTTGCATAAAAATAGACAGCTTTGCAAGGATCATTCACATCTGCCAAAACTTCACATTTCAATTTAATAAGAGAACTGACAGATGCTGTTCCTTCTGTAACCGGCGGAACAATTGGAGCTGGAACAGGAACCGGACTTGCTGAAAATTTGTAAATCAATGAAGAGACATCGTAATCCGTTCCAACAGCAAAGATGGAATCGGCATCTTTATAAACAACTCCGTAAAATGTATCGAGTGTATCCGCAAGAGATTTTACATTCCACGTTTTTCCCGCATCGTCTGATGTAATCAAAATTTTATCACCGGCGATTGCAACATGATCTCCGAATGTATCAACTGCGTACAATGTTTGTATTGTTACACCGTTGATTGCAATAGAATTCCACGTTGATCCACCGTCTATTGTTTGTAAAATCGTACCTTGTGTTCCAACAACCCATCCGTTTAATGCATCTTTAAATTTCACCGCACGCAATGTTTCTTTCGTAGCCATGGTGATTTTTGCGTAGGACAATCCACTCAACGTGAGATGAAAAATATCTCCGTTTACACCAACGACCCATCCAGTCCCATCTCCCATGTCCTGCACACCGTAGAAATCATCCGTGACGCCAAGCGAAGAAGTGTTCCACGTATTTGTCGTTCCGTTACGAGTTAAAAATGTTCCTCCCGCACCAATCAAATATCCCGTCTGATTTTTTGATGAGATCGCATGTAAATTTTTGGTTACTCCAAAACTCATTTGAGTCCAAGTTTTTCCATGAGCTGAAGAGATTAATCCGATTCCACCTTCCCCAACAATAATCAAATCTCCATTTAATTGCTTTGTGATACCCGATAACCAAATAGAGGAATTTGTGTTTGATGGAGACCATACAGATCCGCCATCTGAAGAAATAAGGACAGTTCCCTTATTCCCAATCGTAATCAAGTTAGTTCCATCGAGAATAATTGTATGCAACGTTTGCGTGTCTCCACGCGAAACCAATGACCAATCTGCAGCGAGCGTTGGAATTGCAATCACACTCAGAATAAAAAGGCAAAAGGAAAGAAGAATTTTTTTCATATTATACACAGTATACGATGTTTATCTTTTGGATGCCAATTTTATTTTTTTGTTTCTAGCTATTCATGCAACGAAGTTATTAAAAACAAAACATCCGCCACGAATGGCGGATGTTTGCTCCTCAGGATCCCAATCTC
>CALQZE010000013.1 GCA_943348955.1 Candidatus Uhrbacteria bacterium RIFOXYB12_FULL_58_10
TACAGATGTTTGTTTTCGTGCGGATTCAGGTGTAAGCGGACACAAAACACATGTGGACACGTACGGAGGATTAATCCCGCACGGCGATGGTGTTCTGTCGGGAAAAGATCCGATGCGTGTTGAACGTGCAGGAATGTACATGGCACGATTGGCTGCTCGTTCACTTGTCGATCAAGGACTTGTTTCCGCAGCGCTTGTGAATGTTGTTTATACGCTCGGTCGAAGTGAACCGATCCATTTGCACGTTGTCGGGACAGGTGAAAAATCACAGGGAGCAAAAATTGATTTCACAAATTTGATTAAACAGCAATTTGATTTTCGTCCGGAAGCAATTGTTGAGCGATTGGATTTACTGAAACCGATTTATCAATCGACGGCGGTGTATGGTCATGTCGGTCGTGACGGTTTTCCGTGGGAAACATCCATTCAATTATAATGTAATGAGGATAAACGAGGTTCTAAACCTCGTTTATTTTTTTGCGGACTTTTTTTGCATCTGCTATACTGATAAAAAAATTAATACCCTTTCTCAGGGAGGAGAGAATTATGGCAACGAAAACAAAAACAATTGTTTCCAAACAGAAATTAGTGAAACCGGCTGTTGTTAAATCTGTTCCTGTAAAAACTGGAGTGCATCGTGTAAAAACATCGGTAAAAAAAACCGTTCTTAAATCTGGTTCTGTCAAAAAACCGCGTGTCTTAAAACCGAAAGTCATTTTAATCGATGAAATCGTCGCTGCACCTAACGCCCCTTTACATCTTCCGGGAGAGATCAGCGAAGAATATGTGATCGTACGCCGTTGTGAAAATTGCGCGCATCTTCCGATGTCTGTTGAAAGACTTGTGACGGTTTTCTCCGTTTTGATCATGTTGCTTGCTGTTTCAATTTTATTTCAATCAGGACAACTTGATCTCAATCATTTTCTTGTCGCCGTGAGTCCGTATACACAAGCTGCAACTCAAATTTTTACTCGTTAATTTCTTATGAAACGAACATCTCTTCTTTTATCTCTCGTCTTTTTGTTGCTCGTTGGCGCTGGATGTGTTAAATCAAACGGGTCTGATGTGTCTTTCACTTATCCGGACACGGCTAATACACAAACACCTGCTGCAGAAACACCTGAAACTGCACAGACTCCGCCAACAACACCGGCGGCTGAAGTTCCAAAACCTATGAACACAACAGCTTGGAAGTTCCCAGGAAAATTGGCAGAAAAAGAGATTAAAAACAAACAAATTCGTCTTCAAACAACCAAGGGTGACATTGTTTTTGAACTTTATCCAGAAACCGCTCCGCTTACCGTTTCAAACTTCGTTTATCTTACAGAAGGAAAATACTACGACGGACTTACGTTTCATCGTCGTGAAGAAGGATTCGTGATTCAAGGCGGGGATCCAAGTGGAAACGGAACCGGCGGTCCGGGTTATAAATTCGGAGATGAATTGCAAGACAAATACAGCTATACACGTGGTATTGTTGCAATGGCAAACGCAGGTCCTGACACAAACGGTTCTCAATTCTTCATCATGCTTGGAAACACTCCGTTACCAAAAGCTTATAGCATCTTTGGTCATGTGACGTCTGGAATGGATGTCGTTGATAATATTAAAGTCGGAGATGTTATGAAGACCGTTACTGTAGAAGATAAAAAATAAAATTTAAGCGGGGTCTTACGACTCCGCTTTTGTTTTTGTACATCTCGATTACGTGTCTTGATCGTGGTATGGTGATGGAGTATGAATGGAATTATTTGGTCAACACCTAAAAATCGATTGATCATTATTATTGCCGTGTTTCTTCTTTCGTTGTTTTTTATTTTTACCGTGCGTGTTCTTGTTGCTGCACGTTCGGCGAATGTTGCAATGGATAAAAAAGCCGTTGAAACAACAAAATTTGCAGAGGGTTCAAACTCTGTCGAACGTGCACAGACGATCGTTCCTTCAGAACCCGAACCGATGATACATATACCACTTCCAATAGAAGTGCGCGGTATTTATTGGACGGCATTCACAGCCGCAACAAAACGTGCGGATGAATTGATTGCATACATAAAAAAGACGGGGCTTAATACGGTTGTCATTGATTTGAAAATGGACAACGGACAAATCGGGTTTATTCCGAAAGATGTTTCACTTGCACCTTACGCAATGAAAAAACCAGTGATTCTGGATTTGGATGCATTACTCAAGAAACTTGCCGATGATCATATTTATCGTATTGCACGTATTGCAGTGATGCGTGACAGTGCGTTTGCAGGGATAAAAACAGAATCTGCTCTGAGATCAGGTGGGGGCGGTTTTTGGCGTGATAAAACAGGTTCGATGTGGGTTGATCCTGCATCTGTAGAGCTTTCGGTGTATTCACTTGCTCTTGCACGAGAAGCTTACGCACGCGGGTTTGATGAAGTTCAGTTTGATTATGTTCGATTTGCATCCGACGGAAAGATTTCCTCGATTGTTTATCCGATTTACAATGGAACAGATTTAAAAGTGGATGTCATGAAACGATTTTTTGCTGCTGTCGGCGGTCCGTTGCAAGAAGAAAAGATTCCTGTTTCTTTTGATTTGTTTGGATTGGTTTGTATGGCAAACGACGGTTTGGGAATCGGTCAGCGACTTGAGGATGTTATAACAAATTCTGATTTTGTTTCTCCGATGGTTTATCCGTCACATTATGCAAATGGATTTCAAGGTTTTGCAAATCCGGCGTTGTATCCCTATCAAGTCGTAAAAATTTCTCTTGATCATGCAGCTTTACAATTAAATACGTTGCAAATATCAAATACGAACACGCCCGAGCAAGCACTCGCACAAAAAACAGCAGATATTTCCATTCGTAAACAATTTCGTCCGTGGCTTCAAGATTTCGATATCGGAGCTGTTTACACACACGATAAAATTGAAGCGCAGATTAAAGCGGCTCGCGATGCGGGAGCAAGCGGATGGATTTTGTGGAACGCGAGAAATGTGTATGAACCGGCAAATTATCAAGTAAAATAAAAACCTGATCGAATGGATCAGGCAGGGAAGATCGATGAGAAGATCAGGAAAGTTTTCTGGCGAGTTTGTCAATTCTGACGACTATATCCGTAACGGGTAGTCGTTTGTTGGTGCAGTTGACCCAGGTGATCCAGGATGGACATTCTGCATTACTGCATATCTCAGTTGTGTAAATGACCGGTTGTCCGCATTCACACGTCCAAGTTTTGTCTGGCTGCAGTTCAGGATGGAACGGGACGCTGTTGGCTCGACGTTGTTTGTAGTCGATCCACCAATCAACAAGGTACAGAACTTCTTCGAGATTCTCGACCTCTGCAAGCAAGTGAAGATCAAACGGAAGACCGTTCACTTTCGCAAAACCCGGAGTGCGCGCATCAAACTCGAATCTTTCAAGTTTATGGTCTTGTTGGACAAGCGCGAGTAGAGCCGTTGCAAGTGGATGTATCAAGTGACGCAGGTGCCCCGGAAGGTCATCGATGGTTATCTCGATTCCCATCCTGTTTTGGACGTGAAGCCATTCGATGTCATTCGGATCTGGACGCAGGATCAGACGAACCTTTGATCGATGAATTTCCATGAGACCTCTTTGTGTAGACTTCGGTCAGGATAACAGAAGACAGGGAGAAATGGTATACTAGGGGAGGAAAAGTGAAAAAGTGGTAAAGTGAAAGAGTGAAGGAAGTTTCTTTTTATTTTTCAAATAACCTGGCACCAACAATCACTCTTCCACTTTTTCACTTTACCACTTTGCAGCCCCTTATGTTCCACAAAATCACAGAGAAAACATTCTATCAATATATCAAATGTCCTAATTGGGTTTACTTTGATTTACATTCAGACAATCCACGTCCGCACCATCCGCTCATGTCGCAGCTCATCGATGATGGCATGATCGATGCAAAACAACGAGAGGTTATTTCGGATCGTGTGGATGTAGCAGAAGTGACTGCAGAAGATCCGGATGAAGCGTTTAAACAAACGCTTGCATTTATGGGGGAAGGTCGACAAACGATTTATCACGGAACCCTCATTGATCAACATTGGGTCGGTCATCCAGATATTCTTGAGAAAGTTGAGGGGCGATCCAATCTGGGAAATTATTATTATATTGCCGCAGACATTAAACGATCACGTTATTTGCGTGATGAGTTTAAGTTTCAAGGATGTTTCTATGCGGAGATTCTTGAACGTGTTCAAGGGGTGAGACCGGTGATGGGGTATACCATTTCTCCGGATCGTGAAATTTTTCAATATCTGATTGAGGACTTCGAGGCACAATTCCATTTAACCCTTACAGAAATTGAAAAAATTGTTGCCGGACAAAAACCGATTCATTTTGTCACAACGGGGTGTAAACAATCTCCTTGGTTCTCGGAGTGTAAAGGACAATCGGAATCGTGTGATGATTTATCTTTATTGAATCGTGTTTGGCGTGAGGAAGTTACAGCTCTTCAGAAATCCAATATTAAAACCATTGCAGAACTTTCCGTTGTTTCGCTTGCAGAATTGGAACGTCGTGTACCGCATGTGAACAGTTCTCGTCTTGAGATTATGCGTGATCAAGCGATTGCAATTAAAAAGGGAACACACATTATTCGTAAATCTGTTGATTTAACGGATGATGATATTGAATTGTATTTTGATATCGAAAGCGATCCGTTACGTGATTTTGATTATTTGTTTGGTGTGTTGAAGATTGAAAACGGGGAAGAGAGTTATCATCCATTTATTGCAGACTCTCCTTCGATGGAATCTGCGATGTGGGTTGAATTTTGCGATTTTGTGATGCAGTACATGGACGCTCCAATGTATCACTATGGAAATTTTGAAAAAGAAGTGGTGAATCGTTTTTCGGCAAAGTATGGAGTTTCACCGATTGTTGCAGATGCGTTTGATCGTAACATGATCGATATTATTGAACTTGTTCGTCCGGCGATTATTTTTCCTCTCTCGTTTTATTCCCTTAAAGATATCGCTTCTTACATCGGATTCCACTGGCGTGCGGATGACGCATCCGGTGCAAACTCTGTTCTGTGGTTTGAAGAATGGCTTGCTTCAAAAAGTCCGAAGCTTCTTCAAAAGATTTTGGAATATAATGAAGATGATGTCCGTGCAACATGGAAATTGAAACAGTGGCTTCGAAAGAATGCTGCGTAATTTTATGATCAAAAAAAGAGATTGGATATTTGTAGCAATCGTCGTTTGTCTCGCAATTGGTGCGTTCATTTATTTTGATCGCGTACAGATTTTTGAATGGGTGCGTGAACAAAGTCGAGAATCAATTCCGGCAGCGATAGAATATCAAGAAACGCAAACGGCATCTGCAGAGACCATCGTTCCAAAAAATAAAACAACAATTCCTAAAACAACCGTTCCAACAAAAGCAACGACATCGTCCGTGACGATTGCGGCTGAATTAAATTTGGCCGTGCCGTTTACATCGCAAGCACCAACGGGGAATTGGCAACAACCGTTTCAAGATGCTTGTGAAGAAGCATCTATTTTGATGGTGCATGAATTTTATTCTGGAAATAAAAAGTCCGTTATAGATTCTGTAACTGCAGAAAAAGCATTGCTTGATTTGGTTGCTCTTGAAAATAAACTGCTTGGATTTTTTCTCGACACAAACGTTTTGGAAACAGCGCAATTAGCAGAAGCTAAATATGGATATGCAAAAAGTGAAATACTGGAAAATCCAACGATAGATCAAATCAAAGATCGATTGAATCAAGGTGATCCTGTGTTGGTTCCCGTTGCTGGGCAACTTTTGAAAAATCCTTATTTTACATCACCGGGTCCGATTTATCACATGATGGTTATTCGCGGATACACCAAAAATAAACAATTCATCGTCAATGATCCTGGAACAAAACATGGCGCTGCTTATTTGTATTCTTTTGACACGGTGATGAATGCGATGCACGATTGGAATAAGAGTGGGGATATTACACAGGGTCGCAAAGCTGTTTTGATTTTGCATCCGAAGCTTTAAGAATCAATGTATGGATTATTATCTTGGAGCCGCACTTGGAGGGCTTGTTGCATTCAGCTATTCAATTCCTGCAATTGTGTTTGAGTTGTTTGAACGCGGAAAAGTTTCTCTTGCACCGCCGGTTATTACCGTCAAAACCATTTTTGGTCATTTGATGAAAAAAGTGGAAGCCTTTTGGGCGGGATTGCTTCTACATATCTGTATCGGGATGTTATTTGGTTCTATCTATGTTTTATTCGTTGAACGTGGATGGTTATTTATTACACATCGACCATATGCATTCGATTCTTTTCTTATTTACGGATTATTGAGTTGGATTTTTGTGAATGTGACGATTTATCCGTTGCTTCGCATGGGTCTTTTTGGTCGACGTGAAGGGGCACATATCTGGATGGAAACACTCGCTTCGCACATGTTGCTTGGAGTAACGATGGCGGGATTAGTCCATTGGTTCCAGCCATACTTTTTTGTTGTCGCGCAATAACATGGAAAAAACAATCATTCACGTCGCCGATTATTTAACCATGCTCAATGATGTTTTGCATGAACGCGTGCCATCAAATGAGATTGTTATTGAAGGTGAAATTTCCGATTACCGCGTCGCCCAAAGTAAATGGGTAAGTTTTGATTTAAAAGATGAAAAAGCGGAAGCTGTTTTGAAATGTTTTGCGACGGTTTGGCAGATCACAACACCTATTGAAGACGGAATGCGCGTGCATGTCACAGGTTTCCCAAAAATGTACGAACGATTTGGGACACTCAAATTGAATGTACAATCGGTTGAACCGGTCGGGGAAGGAGCTCTGAAACGTGCCTACGATTTGTTGAAAAAGAAATTAGAAGCAGAAGGATTGTTCGAACAGGCAAGAAAACGCTCACTGCTGCGATTTCCAAAAAAGATCGGACTCATTACATCGCGTGATGCGGCAGCATACGGAGATTTTTTGCGTATTGTGAATAATCGTTGGGGTGGAGTTGTGATTGAGCACGCACATGTCCATGTGCAGGGACGTGAAGCTGTTGGAGAAATTCTCGGAGCCTTTCGACATTTCAATTCGCTGATCGTTGAAGATCGTCCTGATGTGATTGTTCTCACTCGCGGCGGAGGTGGACTCGAGGATTTGCATGCGTTTAATGATGAACAAGTTGCGCGTGCGATTTATCAATCTGTGATTCCTGTTGTTGTCGCAGTCGGTCACGAGCGCGATGAATCGCTTGCCGATTTCGTCGCAGATGTTCGTGCGAGCACGCCATCAAATGCGGCAGAGCGTGTTGTTCCATCGCGCGCAGATGTTGGTTATGAAATTGAAATGATTTTGCA
>CALQZE010000014.1 GCA_943348955.1 Candidatus Uhrbacteria bacterium RIFOXYB12_FULL_58_10
CATGAAGTACAAAAATCCACCGTAAAAAACCATGATAACCGTCAAAAATCCGAGTGTACCCAAAATAACACGAATGATACGGGCAATCAGAATTCCAATACTTGCTTGTGGTAGTCCGGATGATGTCCCAAGATCTTGAAGAGGTGTTGCTGCAAAAACAGGGTGGGAAAATAAAAATACACCGAAAACAAAAAGACCAAGCATGCTTATTGCAGCGATCCAAAAGTGACTTGATATCTTAGTTGAACGATGGAAACGCATCATGCGTTTTACTAAAAGACTGATGCAAATAGTTTACCTTATTTTTTCAAATCAGAGGAGGTGTGGTGTGGATAGAGTTGAGAGTAGAAACAAATAAAAAAACAAAAAACACCCGTCGGCAAGCTCGGGGTGTTTTTTAATTTTAGTTCTAGGAAATTTTCTGAATCATGATGGTCGTTACGCCGAAAAGAGCGATCACAATTCCCGTTCCAAAAAATCCATGAATAATCTTGTGCTCTGCATGATGGTGTTCATCGTCGCGAGAAGCGTTTGTGGTCATTTGCAATCCGCCATGCAGAATATCATTAATGCAGAAAAGACCCGCCCAGAGAAAAATAACACGAATGAGACGAAGGGCTGTTTCAAGATACGGAATCATTGAAACCGACCCAACCGCTGGAATATCCACATAACCGATCGATGCAGAAGCTGGATGTGCTGCGAGCAAACTTGTCACAAAGACAAAAGCAAAGACACCGAGTAAAGATTCTATCATGACTTTTACACGCGTTCCGTCTGCACGGCCAGCAACCGCTTTCATCACAAATCCCATTGCCTTACCCATATCCGCTTTACTTGTTGCTCCAGAATCTGCCAATGCTTGTTTTACAATCACAGACAACTCCTCGTCCGGCATTTCTGTCGGCAAATAGGTTTTGAGCAAATCAAGTTCAACTTTGTTGGATTCTGCCATGTCTGCGCGCCCGCCTGTTTCAAACGTTGCAATAGCGTCTTTCAATTGTTTGACCTGTACACGAATCACGTCTTGAACTTCCGTATCCGAAAGATCGTGACCGACATCGATTTTTTTATTCATGAGGGCTGAACGCAAAAGACGCAACGTAGAAAGCGTTGCGTCATTTTTTGCTCTCATAGCCCCTTTCATGTCCTCACTGATTTGTTCTGAAAGAGTCATAAGAGATTTTAGCGTTTCTTCATCGTACGAGGTTCGTCGACGAGTTGACCAATACGTGCAAGGTAATCGCGCTTATCACGAATTTCATTGCGACGAATTGCGCTGGCTTTGAGTTTGTTTTTGGTTGGCTCGGATGCATGGTATCGCAATTTACGCGCTTCCAATACTTTACCGCTCTGTTGGAGACGGCGTCCGTATCGGCGCAATAAACTTTCGAAACTTTCACCTTTGCGTCGTTTTACATCTACCACAAAATTTTTCACTTCCTTTCTAATAATAAGATGCTGGGATTATGAGGGAATTCGAGAAAATGGTCAAGTCATTCAAAAAGGTAAATAGTATTGGCTTATATATGGGCCGAAAATCAACACGATCCAACCAGCGATTGCAAGAAACGGACCAAATGACAATGTTGATTTCATTGCGGCTTTCTTTCTCCAAATGAGAACCAGTGCAAATGCTGCGCCAATAATATAGGCAATCATAAGAGAAAGAACTCCTTGCGAAAGGCCAAACATGACGCCAAGTAACACGCCGAGACGAATATCCCCTCCCCCAACCCATGTCCCGCGCGAAACAAAATACTGCAATGCAAAAAACCCTCCAACAACAAGTCCTCCGACAACAAGCGTCATCAAAGGAATACCGAGCCAAATATTCATTGCGGTAATCAACACAATTCCAGGTAACGTAAAAACATCCGGAAGAACACCGTGACGAGCATCGATCAAAAAAAGAATAAGTAACAAGGAAACAAACAAAAGATCACGAAACAGAAAAAGATCAAGATGCACCGGAACAAAACCAACCGGAAGCAACATTGGAATGGTATATCGCCATGCGGTTAATCCGAACAGAATCGCCGTTATGCATTCCATAAGCGGATACTTCCAAGAAATTTTTGCATGACAGTGACGACACTTACCATGCAATAAAATGAAACTTGCAACAGGAACAAGATCAATAACTTTCAAAGCCACGTGACAATGTTCGCACTCAGATCGTCCAACAAAAACAGATTGTTTCGTTCCAAATCGATCAACAACAACACCAAGAAAACTTCCGATAAATAATCCAAAAAAAGACAGGAAAAGAATCAACATACTTATTGTTCTAAAGTGGACGAAACTGTTATCGGTGAAACACCAACGTTTAAGACAGACACCAATCGACGCGTAACACCTTGATTCACACGTGTTAATGTAACAGTACGTTGATTCACAGTTGATACCACTGATGCTGAGCATGTATACGTAGCCAAATCCACTGTAGTGGGATTATACGTTGAGTCCGCTGCAAATTGGATTAGTACTTCATCCAAGCATCCAAATAACTCCGAACGAACTTGTTGTGATTTTGTTTGCTCATCAATGCTTATAAAACCATTCACACTACTTTGGCTCAATATCAATACAACCGTTGTCGCTGTAACACCCAAGATTAATAAAATGAGAAAAAGAATCATCCCTTTTGGGTTTCCAACTTCATTCATTTTTTTTCTGAAAGAAATCATATTAATTTTCCGTGGTTTGCGGCTGTAAATCAATCGTTGTGTCTGAGACAAATCGTGCATTCTGATAAGGGTCTACCGTGGATTGATTCATCGTGGCAACATCAAAATGAAATCGAAGCCCCGTAAGAACGCTCGCACTGTTGCGAACAGGATCAACTTGCCAAGACAAAACATCCAAATCTGGATCGGTTAGAAAGAAAGCAGGTGCGGTACCACGTGTCATGCGCAGACGATGAATTGTTTGATCTCCACCCGGCAATGTAACGGTGAGTGTGGGACGATCGATTGTAACGGTCTGACCGACAGCATCCAAAAATACAAGCGTGCTAGGTGAACTTCCAAAAGTAGACAGACTCACCTTAACTTGTGAGGCTTCCGTTACACCCAAAGTGAGTTCTGAGATAACAAGTGAAGATGTTGTATTGATTCGACTGCGAATATCCAACAAACCAACTTCTCGAGTCACACGAATCAAAGACATGACAAGCGGAGGGAGAATCACAACAAGAAGCGCGATATAAATCAGCGTTTCGAGCAGTGTCACCCCTCTTTTTTGAGATTTCCATGACATAGTTAGCCCGTAGGAACAAACGGAGGTGTTGTAATACTTGATCCATCCGTGAAATAAAGCGTTATCGTCAATGTTGTGCCGGACATTGCATGTTCAAACTGAGTTTTATTCAATTCATACTGCACCCCAGGACTAAACGTAAAATTTGGAATATTCAAAATCGTTCCACTGTTCTGTTCCCCGCTTGGTGTTCCCGGACCTGATTGAGACCACACTTTTGTTGAATCAATGAACACTTGTTGAATTTCAGCACCGTTATTCCAGGTAAACATCATTTTATCGACAACAAGAGAAGAACTTGGACATGAATTTGAAAAATAAACCGTACGTAATTGTTTTCCCCCAAACCACTCACCATGTGTTGCATAATCAATAATAGAACAACCAGCTTGAGTCGGTTGAAAACAACTTCCTTGCGGATTTTCCCACTGCGTTCTGAGAGATGACTGTGTAATGAGATGTGTTCGTCCTGCAAGATCTATCCAATTCACTTCACTTTCCAATGTTCGACTATCTGTATCCAATGTTCCACCAGATGAAACAATCTGACAACTTGCATTACGATTCACTGTTTTCACACGAACGGTTCGTGTGATGCCTGTTGCGATCGTCTGGGGAGCACTTGCACCTAATAACCATCGATTACCTGAAAATGTCAGAGACCCTGTATTTGTCGCCGTTAAATCTGCAAATGACATGGAATGCAATGCCGCCATTCCTTCTTGTGCAGCCCACGCAGCACGAATGGATTGGCCGCCGCGCGTTGTTCCACCTGAAATCAAAACGATTCCACCCAATGTAGAAAGAATCAAAGCAAGTAATCCAACACTCAATAATACTTCGAGTAAAATAAAACCACTCGACATCTGTCTCGAAGAAAAATATGTTTTGATGGACATAAAATTTTTAACGACGAACAGCAATTCCTGTTGCGGGGATATCGATTTGCGTGGTCGAAGCATAACTCGAAATCGTAAGCGAACCATACTGAGTCGTGGATCCAGACAAGAATGTAAAATCTATCTCATGATCATTTCCCGAAGATGGAGATGCTCCGCTCAAAGAGACATCCGTAAACTTTAAATTGTCACTGAGTGGAAAAACAATATCTTTCGTAACATCCCGGGATACATACGTGGATCCAGAAAAAATAATCGCGGATGTGGGGATCCTTGTTGTATTGTCATAGGCAAAATAAACCCCCCAGTTCGTTCCGTTCACTCCGCTTCGTGCACGCTGTGCAGCTGTCCCCAAAACAGATTCAATTTGTCTTGCTCCGCGTGCCGCTAAAACATTTTCAAAAACAGTACTCACTTGCAATCCAACAACAAAAATTGACGAAAGGATTCCGATTACAACGATTGTTTCAAAAAGAGTAAATCCACGAGACATACATCAAACAGAGCTCACGACTTTATAAATTGGAGACAAAATAGAAAGAGCAAGACCACCGACCATGAGTCCAATAAAAATAATCAAAGCTGGTTCAAGCAGCGAAGATAAATTGCGTGTGAGATCATCCACTTCTTGTTCATAAAATCCGGCAAGATATAAAAACATTTCTCCGAGCGTTCCCGTCTCCTCTCCTACACGAATAAGCCGCAAAGCAAGCGGAGGAACAAGAAACGGGGATGATTCAAGCACCGTCGTCATTGTGGATCCTCGCCCAACACCGTCTTTTAATGCCTGAAAAAGACGGATGTAATAGACATTGCGGAGAACACTTCGAGAAATTTCAAGAACTTCACTGATTGGCAAACCACTTTGAAGCAAAATTCCCATGAGTCGGGTCACACGTGCCAAGTTTGTTTGACGATTAATCTTTCCAAAAACAGGAATGCGCAAAAAGACCCAATGCGATATTGGTTTAACTACTTCCCATTTCAAAAGAAAAAAGAAGGCAACACAAAAAGCCGACAGACCAAAACCAATCGCAATTCCGTGTGTCTGTGTCACTCGTGAAATCCAAAGGACAATTCGTGTTGATAACGGAAGTTCAACGTGCAAAGAATCAAAAATTCCTGTGATGTTTGGGAGAACGAAGACGACAATTCCAATCGTAATCATGAGACCAACAACCAAGATGATCATCGGATACATCATTGCCCCACGAATTTTCTGACTAAGATCGTGTTCTTTTTGCAATTGAATTGAGAGTTGATCCAAGTTTCCCTGAAGCGTTCCGGATGATTCTCCGGCGCGAATCAAATTTAAATAGACCGGAGAAAACGTACGAGGAAACTCTTGCAAACCATCTGACAAGGTCTTCCCCATCCGAACCGTGGATTTAAGTGTTGTAAGAATTTTTTGAAGAGGCCCTTTTGATTGTTGAAGCAAAATATCAAGTGCCTCATCGATCGGCAAACCAGATCGCAATAAGACAGAAAGATATTTCGTGAAAAGCAACAACTCTACGTGAGGAAGATGCGGTTGACCAAAATACGACGTAGAAATTTTCAAAGAGGCTTTTGATTTCATATTACTCTTGCATCACGCGAATCAATTCTTCAATCGTCGTTTCAAAATTTAAGATCTTTCGCACACCATCAAGAGCGATCGGAGTCATTCCTTCTTTTCGTGCAAGATCTTCAATATCCGTACTGCTTGCATGCGTCAAAATCTTTTCTTGAATGGCGGGAGAATTTTGTAAAACTTCATAAATTCCGATTCGGCCCTTATACCCTGTCCCGTTACAAGAATCACACGTTCCAACTTGTGCGACCTCGATTTTCGTTTTTGTTCCAAACAATGCTGTCAATACTTCGAGACCAAAGACCTGTTCGAAATCGCTTTTCAAAATCTCTTTTTTTGTCACACATTCTACACAGACACGTCGCACAAGACGTTGCGCAATCGCACAGATGAGTGTGGAAGCCATCAAAAACGGTTCCACCCCCATATCAATCATACGCGGAATAGTGGTTGCCGCATCATTTGTGTGTAAAGTCGACAAAAGTTTATGTCCGGTCATTGCTGCGTTCACGGCAATTTTTGCTGTTTCTTGATCACGAATTTCCCCCACCATAATAATGTCCGGGTCTTGTCGTAAAAGTGAGCGGAGACCTGTTGCAAATGTTAATTTCGCCACACGATCCACCTGACTTTGATTCACCCCTTCAATTTCAAATTCAACCGGATCTTCAATCGTTGAAATATTTACCTCACGTTGATTCAAAACCTCCAAAATTGCGTAAACGGTAGTGGTTTTTCCAGAACCCGTAGGCCCCGTTGCAAGTAACATTCCCCAAGGTTTACGAATAGCGTGTTGAACGCGCAAAAGATCTTCAGGAGAAAATCCGAGTTGTTCCAATGATAATTTGTGAGATTGGCTCGAGAGTAAACGTAAAACGGCCTTCTCGCCAAACTCCGTCGGAAGAACCGAAACACGAACATCTACATCCCCTACGGTATTTGTGTATTTAAAACGACCATCTTGCGGAGCGTGATGCTCGTCCGTTCTCATGCTTGTCAAAATTTTTAAACGCGCAATCAATTGCACATGAAGAGGAAACTTCACCTCAAATTCATCATGTAAAATTCCGTCAATACGAACCCGAACAATTCCATGATCTTTCCAAGGTTCCATATGAACATCAGACGCACGAATCAGGTGGGCAAAATTCATAAGCCCGTCAAACAAATTCACAACCGCATCTTTGCTTTTTTCTCCGTATGCTTTTTCAATCAATGCAAGCACTTCATCTTTCAATGGTCTTTCCTGACTCAATGAAAGCGTTTTTTTTGAAGCGGCAGGAGATTTTACAACGGATTTTGTTTTTGAAACGGTTGTTGTTTTTGATTTCGGCATAC
>CALQZE010000015.1 GCA_943348955.1 Candidatus Uhrbacteria bacterium RIFOXYB12_FULL_58_10
GTCAGAACGAACCCAAACTGTTGACTTTCCGCCTGCTGGGATTGTGAACAATCCTGAAGCATCGTTCCAAGAAACTTTTCCTGAAGAAACGGTTGCGGAATCAGATACACGAACGTAACCGTTAAAGAGGTAAACGTTTGAGAGTGTTGAATCACTTGAAACACCTGTGCGCATCAAAGACAAACTCTTCACTGCAACTGGAGCAGATGTTGGGTTTGTGAAATCGAATGCAGCGAGGTTAGCAAGTGCTTGTGCTTGAGCAGCAGAACTACCTGAAAGGTATGTTGATGATGCTGCAGAGCTTGCAGAAAGAGCAACGCTCACGTTTTGTGAAACAGCATAGGTTGCTGTTGTTACTTTTTGTGCAGCGTCGGTCAAGTTGGACATCGCTGCTGTAATATCAGCACCTGCTGTCAAACCAGACTTTGTGAAACCTGTTCCAGCGAGAACTGATCCTGCTTTGTAGTGGTTAGCTGCAAAACCAGCGTCAGTAACTTTTTGGTATGTTGTTCCAGAAACAAGGAATTTGCTTGTTCCATCGGTCCAAAGCATTCCGTTGTAACCTGCAGCTGCGGATGACAATGAATCACCAACAGAGTAGTCCGTAAAAAAGACATCTGGAACATCATCGATGTGAGTATTCCAAGCGTCACCTGCGAGTCCTTTTGCTGTTGCTTCATTTTCAACCCAACGAACTTTGCCGGTTGTTGAAACAGCGTAAACTTTTGCATCTGAAGTGATCTTGACCCAACGTGAACCTGGGCGGTAAACGATGTTTCCTGCAAGGGTAATTGCAGCAAGTTCAGAATCAGAAATTGTTTTTACAGCTGAAAAATCGTTGTACCAGCTAAAATATGTCTTCTCGTTAGGGAAGGAATATCGTTGCCCGTCTGAACCATAGTAATAAACTGTTTTGAGGGTTGTTCCTTTGATGAGGTCACCAAAGGCTGCAGCAGAAGCTGCTGTTGGCAAAAAAGCTGAGAGACCAACAGACCAAAGAATGGTTGTTGCGGCTACAGCTACGGAGAAGGCTTTCTTCGCCACTTGAAGAGAGTTAGTCATAATGTATTTATCGTTTGTCCCTTTTCGGGAGATTAGAGTTATGTGTGAATCAAGTCTTGCGACCTCGACCTTGAGTAGATTCACGAATTGACTTTATGACCCGTCAATATATAGATATTGACGAGTGATTGACCCCGTCTTGATAACAAGGCGGGGCGGATCATTATTCTGTTGGAAGTACGTGTGCTTGTTCAATTTCTTTCAAAACTTGGAAAGCACGACGATAAGCTCCTTGTTTTTGCAAAGCCGTTGCTTGCAATAACTTTGGTGACTCATCTTTTGTAGCGATTTCCTGTGCGTGTGTAAAGGCTTTTTCAAATGTGAGTTTAAGTTCATGTGTGTTGTCTGTTGTTTGAACTTGCTCGTGAGCCGTCACCATCACTTCAACGGCTTGGTTTTTTGTTTCTGTAATCATTTCTTTTACCTCTTTCACTTTTTGTTGAACATCTTTTGAAAGAGACGGAGTAGAGGAAGTAACGGTACTTGTGTAAACATCCGCTTTTCGTCCAACGGCTTTTGCAAGCTCTGTGATCTGTACAGACGAGCTTTGGTCTGTAGAAAGTTCATCCTTAATGTCTGTTACATCTTGTTTTACGCGATCCACAGCCATTGCGAGCACGGAAACGTCTAATTGATTTGAAGATGCTGCAAGTGCAACCATTTCTTCAAGACGTCGGCTGGTGAATTCTGTTTTCAGCTGCGCACGTTGACTGCCAGATGTTGCAAGTGCAAGTTGTACTTTTTCCATTTTCAGTTTGACTGAATATAAGTTGTCTCCCGGAAGTGAACTGATAGATGCATTCACGACTCCGATCCATCCGCCAACAAAGAGGAAGACGAAAACGGCCATCGCTGCCATCGGTTTCACCATGACGTGTGAGAAATCCCAAATGTAGAATTCCAACCAATCACGCCACGTATGCGTCAATCCTGAAGTGTCTTCAGGAAACCCGCAATCTTGTGCGACTTTTTTCCAACTTTTTCCAGAATCAAAATCATGGCGAAAAACGGAATCGTCTTTCACCTTGGAAAAAAGTTGTTTTATGTCGTCGTCTTGGAATTTCATATAATTTTTATTGACTGCCGAATTTATCATTTGCGATTTTGCGTAGTTTGTTTACGACGCGATGGACCATAACCGTTGTCGCGTTTTCAGACTTCCCAATCGTCTCTGCAATTTCCTTCATACTTAACTGATCGTTGTATCGCATGAGAATAATCTGAGCTTCATCTTCGTCCAGTTCTTCTATGATGATTTTGAGAAAATTCGCATCCATCTTATCGATTGTTTCTTTCTCAAGTTTGGCTGAGCCAAAACTTTCAAGGTAAGAACCATCAATGGATGTTTCTGAGACTCTGCGACCCTTTGTCCGGTAAAATTCTGCAATGACAGACCGAGCGATCGTGAAGGCAATAGCCGGAAACGAATCGATTTTTGTCTGCGTTGCATAGCTCCAAAGTCGGAGACAGGTTTCCGAGTAAGCATCTTCGGCGTCTTGCGGGCGAGGAAGCTTAGCTTTCAGCAAACCGTTAATGCGTGAACCAACCTCATTAAGCAATTTTTCAAAGGATTTGTGATCCTGAAACGTCCGAACACGAAATAAGTGAAATTGTTCAGCTGTTTTGTGCACACGTATAGTTGCCATTTAAAATTAAACATTACAGAATCTGACAGATTGAAAGGATGATACGCTAAATTGAGAGAAAAATCAAGGGTTTGCCCTATTCTGTTTGACAAAAAGCATTATTTTGCTACAATAGTGTGGACAAATGAGGATATACACAGTGATAAAAAGGTGAAATAATAGGGTTATATGCAATCCACCATCCGTCTCTCTGTCTCCGAAGCATCCAAGCTCTTTGGAGTCTGTCAAAGAACCATACGTCGAGCAATCACCTTACAGGAAGTGACGTATATTGTGGTTCAGGGACGCTACAAGATCAACTTTGAATCTCTTCTGCGTTGGTCTCAACGAACAACGACTGTCCGGAACAAACGCGACAAGCTTGGCATGGGTCAATTTGTCGATCAATGGAAAGTCCGCAATAAACTTTTTTCTCCTAACCCACAAGCATTTGATAAAGAAGAAAAGGAATAAAAAGTTGTATGGACATCAAACAAATCATAAACCCACCGAAAGCACATAACCTCTTCTTTCATTTTATGGGGTTAGGTGTCCTTTGTGTAAACAAACTTCGATACTCCGTACGAGGATATCGTGAACCTCGTCCGTTTGCGCCAACGGAATACGAACGAGCCATTTCATACGACAAACAAGTCGTCACAAACTGGCTTGAAGCTCTGCACAATTATACAGGTGAAACGATCGATCAGAAAGTGGTCTTAGAACTCGGACCTGGAGCAGATCTTGGACCCGCTCTTTTTTTACTTGATCACGGTGCAAAACAATACATCACCATTGATGCAAATCGTCTCATTGATAATACTCCTGCTGTTTTTTACGAAGAGTTGATAAAGACTTTGAAGCACGGTTCTGAAATAAAATTACAATTGAAAAAAACACTTTCAAAACAAGATGATCGCATTCGTTATCTTGTCGATCCAAAATTTAATGTATCTGTTCTTAAAGATCAGAAAGTGGATGTTGTTGTAAGCCAAGCCGCTTTTGAACATTTCTCAAACGTTGATCAAACCGTCAAAGAACTCAGTTCTGTCGTGAATAAAGGAGGAGTCCTTGTTGCGGAAATAGATTTGATGACGCACACAGGTGCTGTACGCTCACGAGACCCTCTGAATATTTATCGCTTTTCCGATTTTCTTTATCGACTTCTAAAATTTTCTGGCATTCCAAACAGACTCCGTCCCAATGACTATAAAAAAATCTTTGAAAAAAATGGATGGTCAGACGTACAGATCATTCCCTTGCAACAACTTTCTTCTGAATATACTCAGAGCATCCAAAAAACACTCGCGAAACGATTTCGTCATGATGATTCACAGATGCACATTCTGACTATTCTCATCTGCGCAACAAAAAATTAACGCTATGAAACGTCTTTTACTCATCATTCTCTTGATTACTCTCGTATGTCCGGGTTTCCCCGACAGCGGAATTGCAAAATCAAGCAAGAATGAATTTGTCCGAACAGCCAACATCTTTTTACAAGGTGGTCCGCTTTTGGATTCAAACGTAGAAGAACTTTCTAAGTTCGATATTCTTGTTTTACCGGAAGAAGATCAGATTTATAACAAATCTTTTTTTGCAACCATCCGTAAATTGAATCCGGATATCATTTTACTTCCGTATGTTGCAACCGTCAGTTGGAACGATGTGTACTGGTCAGATCCTCTCCATCAAGCCATGTATAGAGATATCAAGCCGGAATGGTGGCTTAAAGATGGAAACGGACAACAGCTTTCCGTTTGGCCAAACACACGCGCACTCAACCTAAACACAGAATGGACAGATTATCTTGCGCAACACGTAAAAAACGATGTGCTTTCAACAGGACTTTGGGACGGAGTTTATTATGATGAAGTTCAGGATTCTATCAGTTGGGTCGGAACTCCCGACGTAAACCGAGATGGCACAGCAGATACGGCTTCGCAAGCCGATGCATTATGGGCGGAAAACTATAAAAAATTATTTCAAAAGACGCGTGAATTGATCGGAGATGATTACATCATGATCACAAACGGCAGTTCCAATCCTGATTTCGCTCCTTCTGTAAACGGAAGAATGTACGAATCATTCCCCTCTTCAAACGACACTCTCGCAGAATGGAGAAATTTAACACGAGATTATTTTAAGGAAGAAAAAATCGTCAGATACCCCGTCGTAAACATCATCAATGTAAACACGCGAAACACGGGAACGCAAAACGATTATAAGAGCGTTCGGTTTGGCCTCACAACAACATTACTTGGCGATGGATATTTTGGATTCGATTATGGATCCAATGATCACGGACAAGTATGGATCTATGATGAGTATAGCGCCCCGCTCGGAACACCAAAAGGCAAACCATCAAAAACAATTCCTCCATTTTTTACTCTGTTTAAAGAAGGAACGGATCAGGTCGATCAAGGTGTGTGGCAACGTGAATTTGAACGCGGTCGTGTCGTTGTAAATGCGACAAATGACACCCAAACAATTCCATTAAACGGCGATTACGAAAAACTACACGGAACACAGGACCCAATCATAAATGATGGATCTATTGTCTCTGAAGTCACAATCGCCGCTCGCGATGGCATTATTCTTTTACGACCGATCGATGAAATCACAGAAGCAACATTTCGAAACGGAGCATTTGCCCGCATCTTTGATGCAACGGGAAAAACAATCCGAAACGGATTCTTTGCCTATGACAGCGCATTCCGCGGAGGCGGACAGATCGTGCACACAGATTATAATCATGACGGAAAACGCGATACAATCACGGCAGACAGAACCGTTGTACGCGTCTTTAACGCAAATGGAGATTTGCACGCATCTTTTGCTCCTTACACAGAAAGTTACGACAAAGGCGTAAATATTGCTGTCGGTGACATCGAAGGTGATGGAAGTTTTGAAATTGTGACAGGGACATTAAATGGAGCGGGTCCACAAGTTCGTATTTACAACATGGATGGCAAACTCATCAATCCTGGTTTTTTTGCGTACGATAAAAACTTTCGCGGAGGTGTGAACATCACACTTGGAGATTTGAACGGTGATGGCACCAAGGAAATTATTACCGGAGCGGCGGCGCTTGGCGGTCCGCACGTACGCATCTTCAACAAAGCCGGAAAACTCATCAATCCTGGTTTTTTCGCGTATGATAAAAACTTTCGCGGTGGCGTAAACGTTTCGAGTGCGGATATAAATGGAGATGGAACAGATGAGATCATCACCGGAATGGGCGTTGGCGGAGCTCCGGAAGTACGCGTCTTTAATCAAAAAGGAAAATTAGTGTCTTCCTTTTTTGCAGGCAATAAATCACAAAAAAATGGCGTGAAAATTGCGGCAACGGATTTGGATGGCGATGATATTGCAGAAATTGTTGCATTAACGACAGATGTATTTACGTTAAGTGTGTTTAAATAATCATCTCTATGTCCTCTCTCGATACAGAAACCAAACACACCTTTAAACACGATTCCGTTCATCGTCCGCATTCGATTTTTGGACGGGCAGTGAATCTCTCCTTGCATCCCGGACGCATGATCTTGTTTCCATTACGAACATGGTTTCTTCAACGATACAAAGGAAAGTATAAATATGAACGTATCATGTTTGCGTTCGATTTAATTTTAGTTGGCGCCATCCTTGCCCTCGCGTCGATGGCTGCATTCTTTTTTCTTTTTCCGTATAAAAATTTCGAAAATAAAATTTCTTTCACCGCAACAGTGGCTCCACGAGAGATCATTACGGGTGCACCATCAACACTTGTTATTCAATATCACAATGGAACAAAAGAAATCCTTCGAAACGCAAAATTAAACATGACGTTTCCGGATCACTTTTTATTGCAAGATGTAAGCGTTAACAATTCAAACGTTGCCGAAAACGATATTCATCTAGGAGACATTGCGATCGATGCAACAGGAGATATTCATGTCAAAGGTGTCATGTTCGGAGATGTTGGTGGAAAACAAACATTTAAAAGCACAATGACATTTAAACACGGAACAAAAGGCGATATTGTAGGAAAAAAGATTTCTACACATGTATTTTCTCCTGCACATTCAACCCTGCAATTATCTCTTCAACTCCCCGATCGTGTTATTGCGTCCCAACCGATTGATGGAACCATCACTTATAAAAATACCGGCAACATCGACTTCCCAGAAATTCGCATTGAACCGGAATGGCCGAAAGGTTTTTCTCTTTCAGAAACGTCGACACCTTTCCTGAATAAAGCATTTACCTTACCAAAAATCAAAGCCGGATCGAACGGAATTCTCTCATTCAGCGGATATCTCGGTGATGTTCCCAATTCTGTCGACTTTGTCTTTCATCCCTCATTTGCCTTTGGCAATGATCGCTA
>CALQZE010000016.1 GCA_943348955.1 Candidatus Uhrbacteria bacterium RIFOXYB12_FULL_58_10
CCACCATGCGCGCAGGAATATAATGTGCGTCCCGATAAGCAATGATTTCATCACGATCCATTTCTTTCATCGTCTTGTGAGTTCCCGCAATTTCCCATCCGAGCGTATTGCCTTCAAACACAATTCCTTCGAGCAACTCCTCTACGTGACGCATCGGATTATCATTATACATGTTGATTTCCTCGATGATCACACCGCGTTCGCGATCCAATTCTTTTTGATCGAAAACAGAATGAAACACCATGTCATGCAAAATATCGACCGCAAGATTTGTATGTTTTGCATCGATCTTAATGTAGTAACCGGTCTCATGCTTGTTTGTATAGGCATTGAATTGTGCCCCAACAGAATCAAGTGCACGAGAAATATCAAGTGTCGTTGGACGACGTTTTGTTCCTTTGAACATCAAGTGCTCGATGAAATGCGATGCACCATTCAGTGAAGGTGTTTCGTAACGTGACCCGACTTTTGCGAGAACAAGAACTGTCACCGCTTGCGTTCCTGTGACAGGAACCAAATGAACGCGCATGCCGTTTTTGAGCGTGAAATGTGTGTTGGGCATAGGAAAGAACCGCAAGTGAGAAAGTTAAAAAGAAAATCCGACAGCTGTGCGAACTGTACTCGTGTACTAGTACAATGTTGTACTAGTACACGAGTACGTTTTTTTATTCGAAGTTTTTCGCGAACCATTTCTGCAAATCAACAATTGGCACACGTTCTTGTTTCATTGTATCGCGATCACGGATTGTGACAGCCTTATCTTCAATCGATTCAAAATCAACCGTGACACAATAAGGCGTTCCGATTTCATCCTGACGACGATAACGCTTACCGATCGATTGTGTTTCATCGTAATCAACACGCCAATATTTTGCGAGCTGTTCTGCGATTGGTCGAGCAACGTTGGATAGTTCTTCTTTTTTCGATAATGGCAAAATCGCAATCTTGATTGGAGCGACTTCTTTTTTAAATCGAAGAACAACACGTGTATCCCCTTCTCCATCCGCAGAAGCAACTGATTCTTCACTATATGCGGACAAAAGAACCGCAAGCACTGTTCGATCGACACCAAACGATGGCTCGATGACATGCGGAACGTACTTCTCGTTCGTAATCGGATCAAGATAGTTCATGTTTGCTCCGGAATGTTTTGCGTGCGTTCCCAAATCGAAATCTGTGCGATACGCAAGTCCGTATAATTCTTTTCGACCAAATGGATAATCGAACTCGATATCCACCGTGCGTTTGCTGTAATGTGCCAATTCATCTTTCTCAATTTCAAGATCATGTGAACGCGATGCATCGATTCCAACGCGATCCATAAATGCATGCATGTTCAAAAGCCAAGCCTCAAATGTTTTTTCCCAATCGTTTGGATGAACAAAGTATTCAATTTCCATTTGTTCAAACTCACGTGTGCGGAAAATAAAATTTCCTGGAGTAATTTCATTTCTAAAAGCTTTTCCGATTTGTGCCATTCCAAACGGAATACGTTTGCGACTAGAAGTCATCACAAGAGGAAAATCCACAAACATCGCTTGCGCTGTCTCTGGACGGAAATACGCAACAGCTGTTGCATCTTCTTTTGGTCCAAGCCACGTCTTCATCATCAAATTAAAAGAAGCGGGTTCTGTAAACGTCCCTTTGTTTCCACATTTCTGACAAGAAGCGGCGAGATCGATTTGATCCGCACGATAACGCTCATGACATTGTTTACATTCGACAAGCGGATCTGTAAATGTAGCAATATGCCCTGACGCTTCCCACACCTTTGGATTCATGATGAGTGCTGCATCAATCCCGACCATATCGAGACGTTCTTGCACAAACATCTTCCACCAAAGTTGTTTAATATTATTTTTCAATTCAACTCCAAGAGGACCGTAGTCCCAAGAGTTTGCAAGTCCGCCGTAAATATCCGAACCCGGAAAAACAAATCCGCGCTGCTTTGCAAGCGCTGTGATTTTTTCCATCGTCACCTTTTGTTCATCCATACATTACACAGTCATGATTTCATCTTCCTTCTTTTCTCCGATCACGCTAATCTCCTCATTATATTCTTTTGTGAGTTTATCGAGCTCATCCAGTAATTTGAATTTTTCGTCTTCACTCATCTCTTTGTTTTTTTCGCGCTCCAAAATAGCCTCACGCAGATTTTCACGAACTCCGCGAATAGAAATGCGAGCATCTTCCAATTTTTCTTTCATGAGTTTCACGAGAGATTTGCGATTATCTTCTGTCATCGATGGCAAGACAATGCGAATTTTACCTCCATCTGTTGCGGGAGATAATCCTGTCCCGGAATCACGAATCGCTTTTTCGATTGCGGGAATCAACGCTTTATCCCAAGGATCAATCGTCAATGTTTTTGAGTCAGATACGCCGATAGACGCAAGACCTTTTAATTCCATCATGCCATCATAAGCATGTACACGAACATCTTCAACCAAAGCAGGCGTTGCGCGTCCTGTGCGCAAACCGCCAAGTTCTTTTTGTAAATGTTCCATGACCGCTTCGTACAGTGGTTTGTTTTCAATCAGATGAGCATGCATAAAGAAATTTATTTTTTTACTTCACTCGCTTCGCCAATGTATATCACTGAACTCTGCTTTGGGTCAACGATCATTGCACGCGGAACACGTGTGGACGGAAGTTTGCCGGTTTTCCATGTTGCCCCACTGTCAGAGGATTGATAGAACGTTGATGTTGTTGCGTAATAAATTTGTGCGGGATTATATTGATCCATTCCAACCGTTCGAATCACCACTTGACCGGGTTGTGTCACAAGTTTGATTGGATCCCATGTTGATCCGAAATCTGTAGAGCGGAGTAATCCGTAATGTGTTGCGGCAATAACAACGTCTCCGGATTTTGATTGAACTAAATCATAAACGTTTGAAAGTCCGCTAGGACGCAATTTGTCGGGAACTTTTGTCCAAGTCGCACCACTGTCTGTCGATTTCTGCATGCCAGATTTTTCTGTTCCGATTAACATGACGCGACTATCCGCATTACTGATAATCAAATCCGTCACAACATCTTTCAAATTCAAAGATGTGATCCAATGACTTCCACCATCCGGGCTTTTTTGAACATCTCCGTTTGAAAGAGCGACCCAAACCGTTTCCGGATTAAACCAATCTAATGCAACGAGAGAAATTCCAACGGTCGCACGACTTTCAACGTACGTGTCACTGCTGAACGTGCGCATACAATCCTTTGTCTTATATAATCGCTGACCTTTTGCAATGTATATCGTACAGACGTCTTTTGAACTCACTTTAATTGAGTTGATCAAGCCTGTTGATAAATCCTTGTTACGTGGTTGATGCCAAGAAGCACCTGCGTCATCAGAATAAAGAAATCCATCCTCACGTGTACCGACATACAACACGTTATTATCTTGTGGATCCATTTCCATGTTAATAATATTTGCGGTCGTCAATGTTCCAATTCCTTTTGCAGTTGGTACAACCGATGCAGAAGTCCAAACTTTTCCTGCGTCTGCTGTTTTCAAAATACCACCATCCGCTTTTTTCGATATCGATGCTCCGGAACAACCGGCACCAGTAAGGACGAGAATAAAAAGGATCGGCAAAAATTTCTTCATAAAATGTGCGTGTAAGGGGATCCTTTATGGATACCCGTTTGTTATGTATGAATGGTGAAAAGAATATGTTCAAGAACTAACAGTGGATTGGTGTTGTGATGCAGTGCCGTTCGACCTTCCGAAGCTCGATGCAGTAATGTTGCGAGATGATCCCGACTCAGTTGTTTCGACATTGCCTGAATTTTTGTTTGCTGATCCGAATGCGTCATCAATTCAGAACACCCAATCGAATCCAGAAGGACATCGCGTAACACTCCTTGCCACGTCTTCAGTGTCTGATCCGCAACAAGACGTTTGTTCACATCTTCCTTTGGCAATAGTTCCGCCGCGATGCGAATTTGTTTTGGAAGCGGTGCGGAAAATAAATCGAGTGCTTGCGTGATCCCGATATCCACTTGCGCTTGCTCTTCACTTTTTGTGAGATATCGAAGGGCGCGACCGGGACGACCAAGAGAAAACGCTGCGGCTGCGAGCGCATCCGGACGAGCAAAACCTTTTTTCACAAGTGCGTCTGTTAACGTATCACGAGGGACGGCATGAAAACGGAGAATCTGACAACGTGATGCGATGGTTGCGGGAACAGACTCAAGTGACGGAGCGCGTAAAATAAAAAGTGTTTTTCCTTTTGGTTCTTCCAGAGTTTTTAAAAAAGCATTTGCTGCTCCGGTTGAAAGAGCATTTGCATCACGAATGAAAACGACTTTCCATCCACCGTTCATCGAACTCATGCTCATGCGCTCACACATTTCTCGAACCTGTTCGACAGAAATGTTCGTTTTCTTTTTTCCGGTTTTTTCATCTTCAAGACAACTCAGTTCCATGAAATCCGGATTCGCCTCAAGCGACGGAACATTTGGAAAGAGATATTTGATGAGCTGAGTCGCCATCAATGTTTTTCCGATGTGATGTGCCCCGATAAACAAAAACGCATGCGGAAGCTGATCTGTCTCAGCCATCCGACATAAAACCTGTTGAGCCTTTGTGTGCCCAATAATGGCATGGAAAACCTTAGATGGCATAAGTGAATCAATTATAGCATGGAAAAGAGCGCCTTGAAACGGGCCGAACGCTCATATTCCCTGAGCTTATCGAAGGGGTGAATCGCAATATCCAGCCTTCGAAAGCTCAGGCAGTAAAGGGTAAACACGAGCAGATCCAGTCTTTTCATAAAATCTTTCCGAAGTTTGCTGACAAATTCAAACACTCTTTTTTATCTAATTTAAGCCAAATCAATTTAAATACTGACCATGAAGTCTTGACAAGAATGACAAAAAGTGATATAGTATGACCATCAAGATGATTCACCCACTGAGGATGACATCGAACACTACAACTTAATTGGGGAGAGACCATTGCTATCATGGCCCATACGGGATAGCCGACAAGATACACACTGTAAGAAACAGTGCGTATTTTAAAAGTCGATTGTTTACCATATCTCTACGCTTGATATGTTCAGCAATCGGCTTTTTGTTTCGACTGACAAACCTGGAGGAGAGAGATAAACCGTCACCCGAAGCTCTTTTGAGCGACGGCTGCGGCGGACATCAAATGGAATGCCCGAGCGAAAGCTTGCTCATCCCATATGCCTGATGTCCATGACTCACACCAGCCGCAAGGCAGGTCACTGAGTTGCCTACCTCCGGATTTGTCAGTCGAAAGTGGGGTTAGCGATTATATGATGCGTCGTTATCTCGACAAATCATCACCCCATCACGTCCAGAATCCAAGCCAACCAGAGCTTGGAACAGGAGTTTCTCTTGAATAACATCCACGGACACTACGAGACCATCACCGATCGCTTCATCAAGCTGTGCGATCGCATCCCGGCCTACATCCCGATCGGCGGCCTGGGCGCGTTCATCATCTTGGGAAGCATCTTCCACTAGATCAACAAGGAGAAGGACAGCGGCCTGAAAAAAATCTCAACGCAAGATGGAGGCACAAGACCATGAGATAGGCGTTAACAGCAGCGACAGAAAAAATGACCCCAAAAAGGAGGGCGAAGAAAGTATCCAGGGCATGCCGCTCAAGGGCAACACACTGGAGCCTCGAGGAAGCAGTCCTCATCGAACGCACTTTTGACAATTGTCCCGGAGGGATAGCGCAACCTCCGGGACGTCGAACGACCAACTTATTGATAGACCGGTCGTGAGACACTAAGCGCAACCTAGGGTGACGACGAGATTTTTTTCTCCTCGTCGTCACCCAGCTTTCAGAGATCGCGTAGCTAAAGAGCTCGTGGAATCTGACAGGCTGAGAGAAAAGAAACATCTCAGGTCCTATTATGCTGAGCCAACTCCATTTCGGAGAAGGTAGGCCAACATCTTTCCATTTGCGCGGTATCAAACCCCCGCATCAGGAGTCCCCGTGAACAGCAATACCTCCCCCGTCGTTGCCACCGATTCCGTCGCCGGCGCCTCCAACTCCACCCCCGAAGTCCTCGTCATCAGCCGTGAGAGCATCCGTCAGACCCACAAGGCCAAGTTGGCCGCCGAGGTCAAGACGCTCTGCGACAAGCATGGTTTGGACTCGGTCTGGTTGAAAGGTCTCGGCACGAACGGAATCGCGAAGCTCTGCACGTACTTCGACATGGTCACCATCGAGGATAAGGCCGCTTTCTGCGCGACCTACAGCCCCGTCGATGTGACCGAGACCCTGCTCCCGAGCCTGATCATCGCCAAGGAGGCGGAAGAGAAGGCGGTGCAGAAGGCTCTCGAAGTGCAGACCGCCGAAGCGCCCCGCCCGAAGCGCACGATCTACGTGTGCGCGTGCACCATGTGCGACGACAACCCGCGCAAGGCATTGAAAGGGTTCGACGGAGACTTCCGCTTCCCGACGTCGCGTGTCGCGGAGAAGATCCTGGGCCGCCCGGCGACCCTGGAAGACCTGCCGCGCCTGGCCGTGCACAAGATGCACGACTTCGTCATGTTCATCGCGGGTGAGCACATCTGGCTCGCCGAAGCGAAGAAGCATCTCGAGCAGGCGGCCGCGGACCAGAAGCGTCTGGATGCGCAGCAGAAGGCGTACGACGACGAGAAGATCGAAGCCACCAAGCATCTCAACGGTCGCCAGTTCCTGGTTGCCCTCGAGCTCGGCTACTGGCTGAAGATCGGCAAGGGCAACGATTCGGTCGTGCTCTTGGTCAGCGAGGCGTTGGTCCCGGAAAAGCGCTACGTCGTCGGCAAGGAGCGCGGAGAGTTTTCTCCGGCGATGCTGGCGATCTGCGCTGTGCCCGTTTGGAGCGATCTCCGTTCCTTCGAGCGCATCGGCGTCCAGCTCTTCCCGCTCGACGAAGTTCTCGGCCAAGCCTTCCCCAACACCTTCCCGCAGTTCGTCGCGGCGAAGTAGGCTAGTCAGCACGCCAAGCTGATGAAAGAGACCCGCCTA
>CALQZE010000017.1 GCA_943348955.1 Candidatus Uhrbacteria bacterium RIFOXYB12_FULL_58_10
CATGCAGCTTTGCAGCGACACTTTTCACCGGAATTTCTGTAGAGCACAGATCGATCGTTACTTCATCGTCTGCGCCATCATCCAACGCGAGCTGACACTTGCTTGTCTCTCGCTTTCAGCGGAAAGTCTCAAGAGTTTCCCGAATTGGTGGAAATCGATCGGACTCGAAAAGAAGATCTGGATTTCCAGCTTCAAAGGAGCAAATTCTGTTGCGCGTATCGCCCACATTCTGATGCAAGAAGGATTCAAGGTCCATCTTCCGATTGCCACAATCGACAGCAACTGGAAAATCAATCTGATCGCATGCTGCCCGAAGACAAAATTCGGCATATGTCTTCAGATCAAAACATCCCAGAACGACCAGCCCATCTGGTACCACATCTTCGGCGCGCTTCAAGCAGAAGATCGCAAGATGATATCAGACAAGGACGAACGATTCAGAGAAGGTGTTGAACGATTCCGTAATCAGAACCGAGGAGCGTGGATCCCGGTCAAGCTCGAGATCAACACCACTTTTTATGAGACAGGCTCTGTTGTTCCTTGCGATGTCACACTCGATGCGGCACGCGAAATGATTCTCACTATCCGAAATACGTTAATTTGATTTCGGTACCCTGCGCCTCCACACACGGAAGCGTTTTTTATTTATATTGAAAAAATACCCCGCGTCACGTACACTCAGAATCGTAATGAAATGAAATTCTCAAAATTGAGTGGATTACGCAGTGCTGGAGGCAAAAAAATGTTAAGACGTAGACCAACTACGTCGAAACATTTTTTGCCGAAGCACAAGTAAGCCGCCAATTTTGAGAATTTCATGCGAGCGTGGTGAAATTGGCATACACGCCAGCCTTAGGAGCTGGTACCGCAAGGTTTGAGGGTTCAAGTCCCTCCGCTCGCACCAAAAACAGATCAGCTTTGCGTTGATCTGTTTTTATATATATGTGATCATTGTTCTTGTATGAATTTTCTCTACAAAACAGAACAAGCAAAACGAGACCACCTTAAAAAATTGTTAGTGCGATGGTATCCGGATTTTCAAAATGGTGGACAAATTTATCGTGATCAAATTTCTGAACAAGCAAATCTAGAAGCTGTTGTCCTTGATGCTGGCTGCGGAGATGGCGGAATTCTTACGCAGTACAAACACCTTTTTCATAAACTCGTTGGTCTTGATAATGACCAAAATCTTTTAGATAAAAACAAATATATCGATGAAAAGATTTGCGCAAATCTTTCTCGGATTCCTCTTTCTGATGAGAGTATTGATCTTATCTCAAGTGACTTTGTTCTTGAACATGTTCAAAACCCCGATTTGGTATTTCAAGAAATAGCTCGAGTACTTAAACCGGGAGGTACTTTTCTTTTTCGCACAACAAATGTTTATAATCCAATCATGTTACTAAGCAAATTCCTTCCTCTGTTTACTCATAAAATATTACGTGAAAAAATTCTAAAAAAAGAAGAAGGAACACACGAAACTTTTTATCGCGCAAATCAATGGAAAAAACTTGTGGATCTGGGGAAAAAATCTGGTTTTACCTCAATACAATTGCTTCGAGCAGGAAACCCTGAGTATTTAGCCTTCTCTCCGCTTACCTCTCATTTCGCTATATTACTCGAAAAAGGTTTAAACGTCCCAGGATTTCGATGGTTAAAAATGTATCTCATTGGAATTTATAAAAAATGAAATGAAAAAAATCATCTCTTTTTTGTTTTATTCGAATATGAGATCATTCATGTACCTCTATGAAAAAACTTTTCGCGTTTCTCAAAAAACAGGAACTACTTATTCTTGCCTGTCACAATAAAAAAGATGTTTGGACAGCGAATGTTTACATGGCGTCGGATGCAAACGGAACTCTTTATTTCGTGAGTCCAACTGATTCCACACACAGCAAAATGATTTTGAAAAATCCTGAAATTGCTTTTTCTGTTGCGTGGTTCAATCCAAAAAATCACAGCGATCGCAAAGGAGTTCAAGGACGTGGAGTTTGTCGTGTTGCAGAAAATGCAAAGGAAATCGCGACGGGAGTGACATTGATCGCTCGAAAATTTCCAGATTTACGAAAGACAATCACCTTAAAATGGATCCGGGAAAATGCTTGGGGAACAAAAGTTTGGGTGATCAAACCAACGTACATGAAATATTGGGATGATGCGTTATTCGGTGATGAGGAGAGCCAAGAATTCACTTTCAAATGATATGAACCTCCAAGATAAAAAAATTCTGATCACGGGCGCTTCAAGCGGAATTGGAAAAGCGACGGCGATTGCGTGTGCGGAAAAAGGAATGATTGTTTTGATTCATTATCGCGACAATCTTGCGGGAGCAAAAGAAACGCTGAAAGAAGTTTCTGCACGATCGAAAGGATTTCTTTTCAAAGCGGATCTCACTCGAGAGAAACAAATCGAAACAATGTTCAAAAAAATCAAAACGGAAGTTGGAACATTCGATTTGCTTGTAAATAATGCCGGAGCTCTCATCGAGGGAGATTTTTCAAATAACGATGCGTGGAAACAAAATTTTGAAACAAATTTCTTTTCTGCTGTGCATGTCACACAACAATTTCTCATACAGAAAACAAAATCGTCGTTGAACAAAATCGTAAACGTGACGTCTGTATATGGACATGTCGACGGAGGAAGTGCGGAATTTTTTGCATACTCAGCGGCAAAGGCAGCTCTCGCAAACATGACCATCACCCTTGCAAAATTGGATCCAAATTTACGCGTGAACGCTGTCGCTCCAGGTTACACAATGACTCCGATGTGGGATACAACATCATCGCAGGAAAAAAAGAAATGCGTTGCAAGAACTGTTATTAATCGCTTCGTGGCACCGGAAGAAATTGCACAAACGATCACATCCATTTTTGAAAACGACGCAATCACTGGCCAAATAATCACAGTTGATGGAGGTCTTTTATTAAAAACGGATATTTGATTTTATGTCACCACAAATCATTCTTGGACGTTACCGACACTACAAAGGAAATGAATATGAAGTGATTGGTGAAGCGCGACATTCGGAAACGCTCGAGCCTATGATTGTGTATCGTGCCTTGTATGGCGATCATGAAATCTGGGTACGACCACTCGAAAGTTTTAAAGAAGATGTCGTTGTCGATGGTGTCACACAACCGAGATTCAAATTACTCTCATAAAAAAATGACAGATCGAAATTTCGATCTGTCATTTTTTTATCTCAAACTCTTGACTTCGTCCTAAAAAACAGTACACTCTTGTACCATCGAACCAAGGAGGTCTCGATGTGCTGTCCGCTCCTTCAAACACAGGTAAAGTAATGAACGCAACAAAAGAAATTGCGAAGGCCTCCGCCATCGCCGGTGTAATCTTCATAAGTCTCGCGCTCGTACTCGCTCCGTCGCTCTGGTGGCTCGCCGCTTGTGCAAGTCTCCCAGCTGGCTACTTCGCGTTTCGTTTCGATCTCGTCCGCAAGACCATCCCGACAGCAGTGGCACAAACACGTGCAAAGATCGACATTGCTGCAAACACTGTCATCGACGTCGCGACCGAATTCTGGACATGGTTGTGCAAACCGCACCCGACCCTGTACCTCTCCGCAGCAATTGCGATTCTTGCAATCACACTGATTTACATCCAAAGTCCTGGTGATCAGACCATGATGATGACGAGTCCAGTGCAGGAAATTAGTGCCATTTGCATGGTCTCTTTGATTTTTTCTGCGTTAGCATCTCTCATTCTCCACACACTAGTCATTTGCGGACAAGCAAAGACGAAAACCTATTTTGATTTCACTGATGCGCACGTACCTGCGGATGCACACACACAAAAGTGGGAACAAATTCCATGCACGTACAAAAGCGGTTTCGCAGCAATGGTAATGGGACTCTATGTCGTCGTACTGTTTTTGGTCTGGGATATGTGGAAATTCGTCGGCCGTTTCTTTCTCAAGCTCACAAAACTCGTGTACTGCAGTGAGCGCATGGTCTGCGGCGTCAGTGGGACGTTCGGTGGAGCAATCACGTTCGTTCTTCTCAAGATCTTCTCGCATAACAATCCGTCGAACACAACAATTGCGCTCGCGATTTTCTTCGGCGGCGTTATCTCGTCAGGAATCGGCGCGCTCAGCTGGGAGTTCATCTCGAAAAAACTCCTCGACGCTCCCGCAGACAACATCTCGCACTCGTAATTCGTCGACTCGACGAATTTTTTATTTGAAAAAAATCTTTTATCCACACAACAAGCATTGACAAAACGAAAATTTTTTGTTGTAATGAATTTACAAGAAATAAGAACTCCCTACTGAATTAGTTGGGAGTTCTTTTTTGTTCATATGTAAAAATATGAACGTCGCTGATCACGATCTTCTTCTCGAGAAGCGTTTCGAAATTTAATTTGACCCTATGAAACAAAAAAATTCTTTTCTTTTTCTTGCGCTTGCATTACTGGTCGCGTTTACTCCGTCGACATTACATGCAGAGACAACACCAACCGTTATTATTTCAGAAATTGCATGGGCGGGTTCATCACTTTCAATAGCAGATGAATGGATAGAACTTACAAACATGACTGCACAACCGGTCGATGTAAGCGGATGGCTTATTGATGGAGCCGCGACGGCAACGCTCACACTTCCTGCCGGAAGTTCTATCGCACCGTACTCGACATTTCTAATCGCAAACTATGACAACACAAATAAACTCTCTTCCCTTAACACCCATGCCCAATACATCACCACTGCTGTCTCGCTCCCGAATGACAAACTTAACATCACGCTTTCGCGAAACGATCGCACTTTGGTTGATTCCGCCGGCAACGGAGGAAATCCTTTCAAGGGAGGATCTGGCGGCACTGGAGGAACTTCTCTCGGACGATACCGATCCATGGAACGAGGCGGGTCCTTACTGAATGGCACGGAAAAAGATTCGTGGATTGATGCCGACACAACAATTGGGTTCAAAGACGGAGCTCTTGATGGAGGAACTCCTGGAACCGTTAATGCATTTTTGCAAGCGGAAATTGATGCGATGCAATCCTCTATCGTATTAAATTCTGTCCCAACACCCGTTGCGGCAGAAACGACAACTGTCCCGGCAGTGACTGAAGTTGCCGTTGTGACACCGGCTGCGATTGTTGAACAAACAATTGTTCCAGATGTTGTGCCTATTACAAATAGCACCGTCGTCGAGTCTGTTCCTGTTGTAACCTCTGTTGATCTAACACTTGAAACAGAATCCATGTGCACAGATATTGTGACGACGGACACATCAACAGATTCAAATTCACAGACAGCTGGCACGACTGAACAAACAGCAGTTGTAGAACCGATTGTCGTGCCTGTCGTATCCGACACATTCCCATCGATCGCAGTGACAGATTCTGCTGTCTCGACAGTTGTCGAAACAACACCAGAAACAACGACGGCAGAATCACTTACACCAACATTACCTGTTGATACAGCTTCAACAACGTCGACCTTAACAATAATATCCACTCCTTCTTCTTCCGTTGGTTCTCTCGAAGTGAATGAACTCTATCCGCATCCAGCTGTAGGTGAAGCAGAATGGGTTGAAGTACTCAACACATCTTCAACAACGATTGTCATAAATGGATGGAGCCTTATAGATGAAAGTGGTGCTATCACATTATTTCCGAATGGAGAAATTCCGCCGGGATCATTTCTCGTGATTGAAAATCCAAAAGGAAAATTAAATAACGATGGAGACACTGTTATCATCAAAGATCCAAACGGAGCCGTGATCGATGCGGTGATGTACAACACAGATCTTGGTCTCGTTCCCAATCTCGGCGAATCGTTGATTCGTACAGAAACACGCTCACTTGCGATTACGACAACGCCGACAAAAAATACAGACAATGTTGAAACGCAAAAATCCGCAGCAACTTCGTCGGTTGCAACAAGTACAACTGTTCCAGCGACAAGTGCTGATACAGAAGTTTCAATCATTGCTACAAATACAACACCAACGATTTCGACGAATTTACAAACAACTTCGGCGACACCAGAAACACCTTCACCAACCACAACACAGCTTGTGATTGTTCCTGTGAATAATCCGAGTCCCCTTCCGATCTCACATGACATTCATCTTTCAGAATTCTATCCAAACACGGGAGGAAATGATTCGACCGATGAATTCATCGAAATTAAAAATGATGGAGATGAAACTGTTTCTCTAAGTGATTGGTCGATCACCGATTCAAGCGGCACACGATTCACATTTGCAAAAACAGATTCAATCGCACCAAAATCTTTCTTTGCCGTCATGCGATTACAATCTCACATCACTCTAAATAATACCGGCGATACCATCACACTTATTGCGCCCGATGAATCGACCGCGGATTCACAAACATATGACCAAGCAAAAGCATCCTTCACGTTCGCAACAATCAACGGGGTTTGGATTTGGACGGGAACTCCTACGCCAAATGAACAAAACAGCGCTTCGCAAAACAACGAACCGATTGTTGCAAGCAATTCGATTGGAACAAACGCAACTACAACACCTGCTCAATCCGCTTCCACCAACGGGCCCATTTCCGCTCGCGTGTTAACAATCAACGACGTGAAACAAGCTGCGGATGGTGCGCGTGTTACTATTCGTGGATTTGTAACAGTTCTTCCAAACGTATTCAATTCTCAAACAATGTATGTACAAGATGACACGGGCGGAATTCAG
>CALQZE010000018.1 GCA_943348955.1 Candidatus Uhrbacteria bacterium RIFOXYB12_FULL_58_10
CGCAAATTTTAACGCGTCTTACCAAACAGTTTGATGGCCATACCGTGCCATCCTTTGCGGATGTACGTGAAATTATCACACTTACGTTTATTGATAATAACCTGATGCAAGTCGCAAAACGCTACGGAGAATTTCGTGCACAAGCGTTGATCATGAAAACAGGAGAATCTTATGGGCACGGAATTACCGTTGATCGCTTTTTTACACGAGAAGGTGTTCATCCGTATGACCAGATTCAATGGGAGAAGCGAGATGCTGTTATCACAAATTCAAAAGGGAAACCTGTTTTTGAACAAAAGGGCGTTGAAGTTCCAAGTTTTTATACTCAAACAGCAACAAACATTGTTGTTTCAAAATATTTTTACGGAACGGTTGGAAAAGATGATCGTGAATATTCTGTAAAACAACTTGTTGGACGTGTCGCAAAAACGATTTCCAATTGGGGACGTAAGGATGGATATTTTCATTCCGCAACAGACGCACAAGTCTTCGAAGATGAATTGCATCACATTTTGGTAAACCAAATGGCTGCATTCAATTCACCGGTTTGGTTTAACGTGGGAACTCCACGTCCGCAACAATGTTCTGCTTGTTTCATCAATTCCGTTCAGGATGACATGCGTTCCATTTTGAATTTGTGTGTAACAGAGGGGACGTTGTTTAAGGGTGGTTCTGGAGCAGGATCAAACTTCTCAAAGTTGCGATCCAAACAAGAATTTCTTTCCGGTAGTAACGGAAAAGCTTCCGGACCTGTTTCTTTCATGAAAGGGTTGGATGCGTTTGCGGGTGTAATCAAGAGCGGAGGAAAAACACGACGTGCCGCAAAGATGGTTATTTTGAATATCGATCACCCAGACATTGAGGAATTCATTACGTGTAAAGTAGAAGAAGAGAAAAAAGCTTGGGCACTTATGGACGCGGGTTATGATGGTTCCATTGATGGTCCAGCTTATGGTTCCATTTTCTTTCAAAATGCAAACAACTCTGTGCGCGTGACAGATGATTTCATGCAAGCGGTTGAAGCAGACACGGAATGGGCAACACGCGAGGTTCTGACAGGAAAGCCAAGTTTGACGTATCGTGCAAAAGATTTGATGAACAAAATTTCAGAAGCGGCATGGCTCTGTGGAGACCCGGGCATGCAATACGACACAACGATCAACACGTGGCACACGTCAAAAAATACAGATCGCATCAATGCGTCGAACCCTTGTTCGGAGTATATGTTCCTTGATGACAGCGCGTGCAATCTCGCTTCTTTGAACTTGATGCGTTTTCGTAAAGAAGTGAACGGAGAAATGGTTTTTGACGTCGCATCTTTCAAGAAAGCAAACGAGATCATCGTTACAGCCATGGAAATTATCGTTGGAAATTCTGTTTATCCAACACCAGCCATTGAACAAAACAGTTTGGATTATCGTCCACTTGGAATTGGATACGCAAACCTCGGAGCTCTTCTCATGAGTCGTGGACTTGCCTATGATTCAGAAGAAGGACGCAACCTCGCCGCAGCTATCACGTCTGTTCAAAGTGGTCACTGTTATTATCAATCATCAAAAATCGCAGAAAAGGTTGGGCCATTTACGGGTTACGCACAGAATGCAGAACCTTGTTTGAATGTCATGCAAATGCATCGCGATGCTTCTTATAAGATTGATGCTCACGGTGTTCCATTGGATCTTTTGTCAGAAGCGCGTAAATCTTGGGATAACGTTGTTGAACATGCAAGTGCTTTCGGTCTTCGTAATGCACAAATTTCCGTGCTTGCTCCAACCGGAACGATTTCTTTCTTGATGGATTGCGATACAACTGGTGTTGAACCAGATATTGCTCTTGTTAAATACAAATGGTTGGTGGGCGGAGGAATGATGAAGATTGTAAATAATACTGTTCCGGAAGCATTGATGCGTCTCGGATATTCTGAAGTGGAACGAAAAGACATTCTCGCGTTTATTGAACAGAATGACACAATCGAAGGTGCGCCGTATTTGAAAGATGAGCATTTGTCTGTGTTTGATTGCGCGTTCAAAGCGGCAAATGGAACACGCACCATCAACTATTTGGGTCATGTACGCATGATGGCAGCGGTTCAGCCGTTTATCTCAGGAGCGATTTCAAAAACAGTAAACATGCCGCACGAGGCAACGATTGAAGATATTTCTGCTGTTTACATGCTCGGATGGAAACTCGGATTGAAAGCGATCGCTATTTATCGCGATGGATCAAAACGTCAACAAGCGTTGACGACATCAAAAGAAAGCGATGCAAAAAAACAGAACACAGATGCGGCAAAGGGTGTTGAAGTTGCTGCCGTTGTAGAACCGGTGAAAACGGTTGTTGTTCCGCAAGCAAACACGACTGAAGACAGAAAATTGCGACGTCGACGTTTACCAGATGAACGTAAGTCCATCACGCACAAATTCAATGTTGGAAATCATGAAGGATACATCACCGTTGGATTGTATGACGATGGAACACCGGGAGAAATTTTCATGTCGATGGCAAAAGAAGGATCGGTGATCAGTGGTTTGATGGACAGTTTTGCAACTTCCATCTCGATCGGTCTTCAGTACGGAGTTCCTGTTGAGGTTCTTGTGAACAAATTTGTTCACATGCGCTTTGAACCATCCGGCTATACAAATAATCCTCAGATTCGCATTGCAAAGTCTCTCACAGATTATATCTTCCGTTGGCTAGCTCTCAAGTTTTTGTCACGTGAAGCACAACTCGCTGTCGGAATCAATTTTGTGGAGGAAGAAGTTTCTCCGATGATGAAGACGACAGAGATCGCAGAAGTTGCTTCTGTGATAGAAGCACAACCGCAATTATTTACGGCAAAAACAGCTGAAGTTTCAAACAAAACATTAACATCAACATTTAATAACCAATCCGATGCGCCTGTCTGTGATTCCTGTGGATCTATGATGGTACGCAATGCGGCTTGTTACAAATGTCTGAATTGCGGCGCTACATCTGGATGTAGCTGATCGAAATAAAAAGAGAGACCATTTGGTCTCTCTTTTTTTGTTTGGTTGTCTTGACAGAACCGAATATTCTGCTAAGGTCTTGATCGAAGTAATCAGTCTTCACAGAGGACCATCATGACCGATTGTACACCTGACGATAGCGTTCTTTTATCTCTTCATGAGCTCACGATCCGTGGATGGCTCGAACCTCGTTCCTCCGACAGACATATTCACATCCATGCTGGTCTTCCTTCACGACCGATGGGTCTGCCGGCTTCTGCATGTAATCTCGTTGAAACGCAAATTCGGCAAATCATCGGAATCTTGTTCCATGTGCGATTGGGGTCGTCGATCATTTCCGAGGAGGAGTTTCTTCGGGAGGGTGCAGATCTGATTCGCACTATGATGGCAGGTGTTGGACGCGTTCATGCAGACATTGAGGCCGCGTCTGTTGAAACCGAAATGACTCCGCTTTCGTACTACGTTGCGCTCGCGCTCTATGCGAAGTTCGTTGCAGCAAAACTGCATGAACCGAAATTGATTCAGCTTTACGACGATGAAGGAATCATATACTTTCGTCTTTGTTCTTGAACCCAATCGGGTTCTTTTTATTTGTTCGCATTTTCGCCTCTCTTTTGGATTGGTGATACACTTTCCCTATATTCCGTCATTCATAATGTTTTGTGTATGGAAGGTCATCGTGGAGAAGGATTTGCTCAAATGAAAAAGGGGATTGAAACACCAGAATATAAAACAGATGAGGAGGTTCTTGAGGCTGCTTATCAAAAAGCTCTTGCAACAGAGACAGACAAAATTCAGATGGAAGATTTTGTGAAACTGTATGGGGAAGAAAAAGTTGCAGAGCATCAAAAGAAAGTTCGAGAGATGCGTGCGGAATTTGATTTGCAAGATTTGCAAAGTGATACTGTCATTGAAGCGAGAAAGTTCGGAAAAATTTTGGAAGCGATTTTGATCGAACAAATTGAATTGAATGAATGGTTCGGAGCAGGAGTCAATACACAGCAAACAACGGATTACGATGATTATTGCAATGGGATTGATTTTCTTTCTGAATTCAGAAAAGAGGGGATGCGGAATTTTTTAGGATTCGCTGTTGATGCAACACATGGTGTTGCCGTGATTCGAAACAAACTTGCGAAAATCCGAAAGGAACTTGATCAAGGAGAACTTGGACAAGTGCATTATTTTCAATCGAGTGATACGAGTATCATGGGAAGTCAGCGATTCATTCCAAAAATTGTTTTGGCGCTTGATAAGAAACATGTTCTGGAAGTTGCAAAGCTTTGGGTGACCGGACAGAAAAAAGCATTGAGCGAACACCCAATCAGACATATTTTCATTCAAGAAATTTTTACGCAACTTCGCGCGCAACTTGTGTATGTTGAGGGTTCCATTGCAAATGGACATACAGAATTGGATCAATTAAAAGATATTTTCTCCTCACAATTACAATTTCTTGAGCAGTTTATTCCAGAAGCCGCGCGTGTTCCTGTTGATCGATCTTCCGATGAAGGATTGAATATGATTCATACGGCTTGCGACACGATGTTTGTGAATCGACAAAGTCCACGTCAAGCAAAGACACAAGAAGAGAAAGAAGCAATGGAATTGTTTCTGAAAAATATGGAAGCGGAAAAGCGACAAAAACAGGAACGGGTTGCTCGGGTTCAATTTCTTCGAAACCTTGAGAAGCGTGCGAGTGCTGGTGATGAAGAAGCACGTAGTCAACTTCGAGAAATTAACGAGGTTCATTTAAAAAAAGTTGCTTAAATTTTTTGCATGATTGTTCAGCGCATAAAAAAATTCATCTTCTATCAAAAACTCAAAACGTTTCTTGAACGTTACGAGCCATTTTTAATGCCAGTCACGTTGATTGCGGGAACGACACTTGATGCTGTTACGTTTCGGAGTATTCGCATAGATACATCCTTTCTCATTCTTGGTGTCTATCTTGTGATTGTGGGAACCGCAATCGTGTTCATGAACATAGATGAAAAACACATCTTGTCGCAAAAGGGGAGGGTGTTTCCGTATTTACGTCTTATGACGCCGCTTGTCTTTCAGTTTTTGATCGGAAATTTATTGAGCGCTTCCTTGGTTTTTTATTGGTTCGGCGGTGCGATCTCTGCAAGCTGGCCGATTCTTCTTGTGATTACGTTGTTCATGATTTCAAATGAAGTATTTCGTCGCGCGTTCCGACGTCCCGTTGTTCAGATGAGTTTATATTTTTTCATTCTTTTTTCCATTGCTTCGTTATTTTTTCCGTACGTGTTTAATTCAATCGACGCAAAAATATTTATCGCGGGCGGAGTTGTCAGCTTGTTGGTATTTATTGTGTTTACAAATATTCTGTCACGTTTTCTTGATCAAATTAAGCGCGCACAATTACCGATCGCCATTTCTGTCCTCAGTATTTTTGTTGCAATGAATGCGTTATATTTTTTAAACGTGATTCCACCGATTCCATTATCGCTTCGTGAGGCCGGTGTGTATCATTCCGTCGAACGTATTTCCGGAGGATATCGATTGCGTGAAGAACCTGAATCTTGGATAAATCGGATTTTGCCTGGACAGGTTTTGCATATTCAACAAGGAGAACGCGTTTATGTTTACTCATCGATTTTTGCTCCCGCAGATTTAAATACAACAATCGTTCATCATTGGGAATTTTATGATGAGACAAAACATGCTTGGATCGATAAAGATTATTTATCGTTTGCCATGAGTGGCGGACGCAATGCCGGATACCGTGGGTATTCGCTTAAATCTTCTGTCGCGCCGGGGAAGTGGCGTGTTTCTGTTGAAACCGCACGAGGACAGGTTCTTGGACGGGTTTGGTTTGATGTGGAGTCAGTGGCGACACGATCGTCGTTGCAGGAAATAATCAAATAATTCGTTGCACGCATGTACTCACGTACTAGTACATGTATGTACTAGTACGTGAGTACACTTTTGATCGTAAAAACGAAAGTTGCCGGCAATGCCGGTGACTTTTTGTTTTGGAAAATAAAAAATCGTGCGAGGTTATCACACGATAGATCTTACTTGAGTGCCTTCATGATGAGTTCCATCACCGTCGCGAGAATCGGGAGCAGGATCGCACCGACGAGTGCTTCGCCAGCGACGAGGCCGGCGGCAAACGGTCGTGCGTAGGATTCGTAACTTCCTTTTTCTTGCGGAGAGAACTTCTTCCAGATCGCGGCGATCACACTGCCCGTCGCGAGTGCGATCGTAAGTGGCGGAGGAAGAATGAGAGCGAAACCGAGAGCGGCCGGAATCGGCAGCCAAGAGAAGCGACGCTTCATGAGCAGAAGTTCGAGAACGATTCCGAGCAGTGCGGCGATCATGGAAGCTTCGTAGGCACCGCGCGGGAGAGCGATGATACCTTTCTCCATCACCATTGCGAGCGAAGCGATCTTGAGACTGGTCGGGGCGGTGAGTCCGTCGGGACCGATCCCGTAGGTGTGAACCAGCTGGTTGAACACCGGAACGAGCAAGAGCGCACCGATCGGAATCACGAGCAGTTGGCACACGATGAGCGTGTTGAAGTGTCCTCCTAGTTTGCGCGCGATCCAGAAGGAGGCGAGAGTACTTTCGGAAGACGCTTGCGGATCTGCACTGATGTGGGCCGCATTGAGATTCTGTTGGATGTGTTGCGGCCAGATGAGACCGAAGACGAATTGCGTTGCGTTCGTCATGAGCG
>CALQZE010000019.1 GCA_943348955.1 Candidatus Uhrbacteria bacterium RIFOXYB12_FULL_58_10
ATAAAAAAGTAAAAGAAGATGCTGCTGCAGCAACAGCTGCGACAGATAAAAAACCTGCTGCTAAAAAATAAGGAAGTTGAAACGCATGGAGGAACATACGTTTAAAAATAAACAAACACGCAAGGGCGTGCGGACACTTACAAGCCGTCAAACGATGGGGCTTGTGCTGGGTCTCGCAGGAATCGTCCTTGCGTTTTTGTTTGTGTATTTATTTCTTGTAAAACCGTTTATTGCTTCAAGAATAATCAAAGCCGCAAGTTCGTCTCCAGTCATATTGTTAAGTGAGCGTGATCCATTGACGGGCGTTGTGGTTGAACACGCACAGACGAATAAACAAATTTACGGCGTCATGATCGATGAGCACATAGACGCTCGTCCGCAGAGTGGAATTGATCAGGCGTTTCTTGTGATCGAGGCGCCTGTTGAAGCGGGGATTCCTCGTTTGCTTGCATTTTTTTCTGCAGATCAGAATATCGAGAAAATTGGTCCCGTAAGATCTGCTCGTCCGTATTTTGTTGATTGGGTAAATGAATTGGATGCACTTTATGTCCACGTTGGTGGATCAAATGAAGCTCTTGATAAGATTTCAACGGGCGTTACGTTTGATCTCAATGAATTTTGGCACGGGGATCAGTTCTGGCGTTCAATGGATCGATACGCCCCACACAACGCTTACACATCGACAGATTTGCTCGGAACGTACGTTCAAAGGAAAAAGGATGCAGGTCGCACGGCAGATTCGTTATATGGTGTTTGGAAGTTTAAGGCAGAAGCATCTTCGGAAATAGTTGAACAAAATTTTTTCATCAATTATATTGCTCCAGATTATTCATTTGGTTGGAAATTTGATCTTTCACAAAAGAAGTATGTCCGTCAAAATGATTCTAACGAATCTGAATTCACACAAGATAAAAAACAAATTCTTGCAGATAACATTGCTGTCGTCATAACGGATGTTTCTGTTATTGATGCAATTGGTCGCAGAAAAATTCGAACCGTGGGAACAGGGGAGGCGTTCGTTTTTCAGGACGGGAAACAGATCGAAGCGAAATGGAGTAAACAGTCAGAGACAGAACGTTTAAAGTTTCTTCATAAAGACGGAAAAGAGATTGAAATGAACCCGGGTGTTACGTGGATTGAAGTTGTTGGAGATCAATCTCAACTTACGGTTCAAAAATAAAACCGCTATCTGAATTGATGGCGGTTTTATAATTCCGCGATAAGAACACGATCGTTCTCTTGCAAATCTTTTTCGATGCGGATGACAGCTTCTGGAAAATTATGTTGGACGAGTTTTATGGCGCGATGAACTTGTTCAGGATCAATTTCAATCAGAATTGTGATATTTCTTGGGAGGATATCACGGTGTTTTTGTAGTTCTCGGAAGAGTTCCCAGTAATCATCAAGTCCATCAACGCCGGAAACAAGAGCATGGATAGGTTCAAAGCGCACATCTGCATCCAGAGTATCCATCTGATGTGTTGTTAGATAGGGTAGATTTGCACAAATGATCAGGTCACGAAATGGATAAACAGAAGAAACGTTTGGAATTCCAGAATTGCGAATCGTCTGGAATAATTTAATGAGCGGATCAAGAAGATTGCCGTGTTGGAAATTAATATGTTCGTTGACAGTGTGTGTCATTGCATTTTGTTCTGCAACAACAAGAGCAGATTTTTCATTGTCGATTGCAAGAACAGGAACTTGTGTTTCTGCAGCCAGTGTTACAGCTATTGCACCGGAACCTGTTCCGATATCGACAAACATGACCGTATCACGATCACAAGTTTCAAATTGTTTTAGTGCGTGCTCGATCATTGTTTCCGTTGCGGGTCGTGGAATTAAAACAGATGGATTCACGTTAAACTCTCGACCGTAAAACATTTTCTTTCCTGTGAGATAAGCAATAGGCTCATGTTTTGCACGACGATCGAGAAGAGTAATGAATCGTTCTTCATGATGAGGTTTAAGTTCTTCTGTAAAATGGCCAAACAGCCAGGATTTTGGAACATCTAAAATAGACGCGAGAAGAATTTCCGCGTCCAACATAGGGGAGTCGGTATCCGCCTTTTTTAGCTTGTTGTTTGCCCATTGCAAGGCTTCGATGACAGTCATGAGAAATAGAAATGTGTACAGGGGTAGAGTACTTGATTGTGTTGAAATAAAAAAGACTTACGCAGGAGGCATAAGTCAGGGTCGTTCGGGTTCCAATAAAGGTAGTTTCTCATCAAGCGATCCTAGAATCACACAGTGCAAGCTTTTGGGTATTACTTGATTTGGTCTGTGGGACGGTTGGTATGCTTGTGGTAGAGTCTTCTCTTCATTCTCTGGTAACAGAGCATGGGTTTTCTCACTCTGGTTTTGGTTATTTACCAGGGCTTTTTACGGAGTGTCCGCTCGTTTAGCTGAAAGCCTGTTGCAATATTCGCCTGAGCGAAATGCCTTTGAGCTGTAGCACGTCGTAATGAAATCCACATGGGAACAAGACTGCACTAGGCAGTGAGACAACTTTTCAGCGATTTCGCCTTAATAACGATTGACCATTCAAGGTCTTGCATGGCCGAAGCAATGCACGGGAGATCTTGTCTCCCGACCCAACACACTTTGCCCTCCTAGGAAGGTTCAATCTTGCTTGCGCACGATGACTGTGATGGATATTCGCTGTGAGGCGTCTTTCAACTTACTAAGCTGTTTAAACACATTACTCGCGGCAAAAAACATCGTCAAGTAGAAAAGTGGATAACTGATTTATGTATGAACAACAAAAAACTCAAAAAATTATTTTGATTAAAGTCTTATCTCGGTTTTAAAAATCTCGTAGTTTACTCAGAAAGTCGTTCTTTGATTTCAAATTGTTTCAGGTCATCAAAGATCCGATCAAGATTGCCGTTCATAATACCAGGAATGTTGTGATAGCTTTCTCCCGTACGATGATCTGTAACACGATCTTGGGGAAAGTTGTAGGTGCGAATTTTTTCTGAACGATCTCCCGTGCCGATTTTTCCACGGCGCTCTGCATCCAGTTTTTTTTGCGCTTCTTCTTGGCGTTCTGCAAAGACACGTGCACGAATAATTGAAAGCGCACGTTCTTTGTTTTGTTTCTGTGAACGTTCATCCTGACAGTAAACCATCAGTCCGGTCGGTAAATAGGTAATGCGAATGGCACTGTATGTTGTATTAACGCTCTGTCCGCCAGCTCCTGTGGATGTTGTCGCTTCAATCTTCAAATCTTTTGCGTCGATTGGCACATCCTCTTCTTCAACTTCTGGTAAAATCGCAACGGTTGCGGTGGATGTATGAATACGACCTTGCTTTTCCGTTTCCGGAACACGTTGTACGCGATGGACACCACTTTCATATTTCAACCGACCAAAAACTTCACGTCCTTTGATGTTTAAGACGACTTCTTTGAATCCACCCGCATCATTGCGGTTTGCAGAAATAAGATCTACTTTCCACCCACGCGTTTCCGCATACATGCTGTACATACGAACAAGTTCACCGGCAAAAATCGAAGACTCATCGCCACCCGCACCAGCGCGGATTTCAACAATGACATCTTTTGTGTCCAGTGGATCTGGTGGAAGGAGAGCGATGATTAATTCTTTTTCCATCTCTGGGATTTCTGCTTTGATGGATATGATTTCTTCGGTCGCCATTTCTTTCATTTCCGCATCTTCTGCTTCTTTTAATGTTTGTTCAGCACCTTCGAGATGGTGAAGTGCTTTTTCATAAGCATTCCCTATGACCATTAAATCTTTCATGCGCACATAAGCTTCATTCACTTTGCGCAATTTGTCTGGATTCGAAAGCACGTCTGGATCGCCGAGCCGCGATTCCAGATTTTGATATTCTTCTTTTTTCAGTTTAAATTTTGCGAGAAGCTCCATAGAGGAAGGGAAGTTGTTTAAGTCAAAAAGACTTCAGTACAAGGAATAGTAACATAAAAGCGTCTCTCAGAAACGAAAGACGCTTTTTGAAATTCAAAGCTAATTGCCAGAAACCTTGGTAGGTTTTTCTGTATTTTCTTCTTTTGCTTTCTTTTGCACGGCGCGTTTTTCGCGTTTGACCTTCTTTCCGGTAGCAACCGTTGCTTTCTGAACGGATCGCTCTGCAAATTTCTCCATGCGACGAGCTGTGTCCATGATCTTTTGCTTTCCGGTATAGAATGGATGGCAAGCGGCACATAAGTCCACAAGAGTGGTTTCTTTTGTGGATCCGATAGCATAAACCGTCCCACAAGCGCAGGTGATTTTGGCATTATCGAAATAGACTGGGTGGATTTCTGGTTTCATATAAGATGATCGAACACTTTGTATATGCTCGTATTAGATGGCGGGATTGTAGCAGGAGAGGTGAAAATGGTCAAGGAATCTGGGGAAAGATTCAAAAAGCTTGCTGGAAAGGGTTGAAAAGATGGTAAAAAGAGCCTATCCTCGTGCATATGTCTTCTTTACTGACGGAACAATTCAATTTTATCCTCCCAAATGATCGAATTGCTCAACATTCGGTTGAACCTCGAGATCACTCAAGATTGATGATTCTTGATCAGGAAACGGGTGAAATTGAACACAAGCAGTTTTATAACATCCTTGATGAACTCGTGGTTGGTGATGTTTTGGTTTTCAATAACACAAAAGTTTTTCGGGCACGCATGATGGGGGTTTGTCATGAACATGACGTTGAGGTTTTTTTGTTGCGATGTGTGAGTCAAGAAGTACAGAATTCGAAAAGTGTGTGGCAAGCTTTGATTCGACCTGGAAAAAAAGTTCAGATCGGAGATGTTATCGTCATAAACGATCTTGAAGTTTTTGTGAAAGAAAAACACGATGATGGCGTCGCTTTGATTGATTTTCCGCTTGATGAAGCTGGTGTCTTATTGTTTACAGATAGTCACGGAGAAATTCCAATTCCACCGTATGTTGATGAAAAACCAAAATCAATTGAACAGTATCAAACCGTTTATGCAAAAGAGACAGGATCTGTAGCTGCACCAACAGCGGGTTTTCATTTTACAAATGAGTTACTTGATCAAATCAAACTGAAGGGAATCGAGATTGTATTTGTCACATTACATGTTGGGATCGGAACATTTCGTCCGATGAAAACGGATGCGATCGATGATCATGTCATGCATTCAGAATTTGTTTCAATTCCATCATTTTCGGCAAATTGTATTAACACGGCAAAAAATGAACGACGACGTGTTGTTGCTGTTGGAACAACCACTGTCCGAAGTCTTGAAGGCGCAGCTTTGATGAATCAAGATGGGGGATATTTATCTGAGCGTGGATTCGAAGGTGATATCAACATGTTTATTAAACCTGGATTCCAATTTAAAATTATTGACGCTTTGATTACAAATTTTCATTTGCCGAAATCTACACTGCTTGTTTTGGTGAGTGCTTTTGCTGGTCGAAATCATGTGTTACATGCTTACGAAGAGGCGATTGAAAAAGGGTATCGATTTTTTTCTTTTGGCGATGCAATGTTTATTCGAAGCAAAAAAAGATAAAGATAAACAGAAAATGGAAAATGATTCGAACGACTCGACAGCAAGACAATTAAAAACGTACTCGTGTACTAGTACATACATGTACTAGTACACGAGTACGTTTTTTTGCTTTTTCTCGCAAATTAAAAAACAGAGCATTCAACTCTGTCAGGTCATTTCATATCACGTCGTTTGATTGTCTCAATGAGAGATTCTGGTTCAAGCCGAATTCTGAATCCTCCTTTGAGGATTATGTCGTAGGTTTGGTGGTGTGGATGGTTCGAACGATTGATTACAATCCCGCGAATGGCGAGGAGAGCGACCATCTGTTCAAGTGTTCCATGTGTTGGATACAACTCGATGTGGTCGAATCCAGAAGTTTGGCACCCGTCCGGTTTTTGATCGGACAGTTCTAAGAACCAAATGTTTCCGAGTAGAGTTGGTATTGGACGCGGAAGCTTGATGATAGCGATCCGTCGACCGGAAATGAACGATTGGAACTGATAGCTGTCCGGTCGTTCGAAGAGATTGCGGATTGCTACGAATACATCGGACGTACCGCATTTGTAGCAGAGATGATCTGCGTGGGCGCCAAAGCGCAGTTCAGAAACCCAGATGTTGAATTGATCAACAAATGGTTTTGTTTCCGCATAAAACGAATCGATCGTCAGAATTGGTTGTGTTGGTTCGTCACTTTTTTTCGTCATTTGTGTCATCTTGTTTTCCGTACTCCATCAACTTTCGTGGAAAGAAAATGTACCCAATGCCGGTACCCGCAAGTGCCAAAGCTACGATTCTGCCGAAAAATCGGATCGGATTTTCCGTGACAGCTATCTGTTGCCAGGTCAAAAAGCCGGTGACAAGCAGAACGAATCCGAACAAAGCAAGGCAAACACGAGCAGATTTCGAAAAGGGCTGATTGTTCATGGGTTCCTCCTGACGGCGATTTTATCATAAATTGCCTTGCTGTCCATGATCTCTTACACTGTCTTTGTTATGCATATTGCTATTGTAACTGGAGGAGAAACGGGTGAGCGTGATGTGTCTATTGCATCTGCAAAGAATATTGCGGATGCGATTACATTTGCCAAACACGAAACATTCATTTTCCCAGAAGATAAAGATCAATTCGTTGCATCGATTTTAAATTTCGATTTGGTG
>CALQZE010000020.1 GCA_943348955.1 Candidatus Uhrbacteria bacterium RIFOXYB12_FULL_58_10
CTCGTAGAAAAGAATAATCAGGCGAGAAACAAGACAATTGATATTTCTCTCGTAAAAACGCTTGCAGAATCGCGTCGTATTTTAGTCGAAGCGATTCAAGAACTTCGCACGGTAGCGAATCAGGTTGCGGAGAAAATCCCGACAGCGACGGCAGAAGAACGACCTGGACTCATCGAACAAGGAAAAGCGTTGAAAGAACAAGTGAAGGCAAAAGAGCTTGAGCTTTCAGAAATCGAACCAGCACTCGATGTAGAACTGCGCAAGTTTCCAAATATTTTAAGAAGCGATGTTCCAATCGGAAAAGACGAAACTTCAAATGAGGTTGTACGTCTTTTTATGGAACCAACTGCTTTTGCATTTGAACCAAAGGATCACATGACACTCGGTGAATCATTGAACATGATTGATGCGGAGCGAGCCACAAAAGTTTCCGGAGCGCGTTTCGTGTATTTGAAAGGGGATTTGGTCATGCTTGAATTCGCTCTTGTTCAATACGCTCTGTCTGTTTTGACACGTCGTGGATTTATTCCGGTCATGCCTCCGCATTTGATTTCTCGTGAAGCGATGAGTGCGATGGGATACTTGGATCACGGCGGGGAAGAAGAGGTTTATCATTTGAAAAATGATGATTTGGTGTTGATTGGGACCAGTGAACAAGCGATCGGACCGATGCATATGGGAGAATTATTCGATGCATCTCAATTTCCGTTGCGATATGCTGGATTCTCTCCATGTTATCGTCGTGAAGCGGGAAGCTATGGGCGCGATACCCGTGGAATTTTGCGCATGCACCAGTTTGATAAAATCGAAATGTTCAGCTTTGTTCTTCCGGAAGTTTCCGATGATGAACATCACATGCTTTTGTCTGTTGAAGAAGAGCTGATGCAAGGATTAAAACTTCCACATCGCGTATTGAAATTGTGTTCTGGTGATATCGGCGCTCCAAGTGCGCGCACATACGATATTGAAACATGGATGCCATCTCAAAACATGTATCGTGAAACACACTCAACGTCGAACACAACAGATTTCCAAACGCGTCGTCTCAATATTCGTGTAAAGCATGAAGGAAAAAATATTCTTGCGCACGCATTGAACGGAACCGCGTTTGCAATCGGTCGTACACTTATCGCGATCATGGAAAACTATCAACAAGAAGACGGATCGATTGTTGTTCCAGAAGTCTTGAGAAATTATGTTGGAAAAGATCTGATCAAAAAATAAATGTTACACACAGAAAACATTCCGCGAAGACGTGGAGAGAAAATATCTCTCAAGTTCGCAAAGAATTGTGGAATGCATTTTGTCATGTCGCTTTGACACGAACAAAATAATTCGCTAAATTTAGCCTAAAAACGCTTGACAATCAAGCGTTTTTTTGATGTTCTATATTCAGATCACGACGCACACATGCAACACAACTTCTGACGGACGCGATGAGAAAAACCTGGATGATTACACGACGTTTTTCGAACCGATTCGATGGAAACCCGCATGGGAATCTTGATTTCACAGACAATTTCTTTGATAGGTAGGCGGCACAATTTATTTCTTGTTGGGAACAGGTTTGTCAACCGACTCGCAGGCGCATGCAGATCTCGTGCGCCAAGCGAGGCAGTTGACCGCGTCGGTCAACTCCTCATTGCAAACAGCAAATGGAGTGTGTCATGCGTAACGATTCATCGTGGATCTGGTTTCTTCTCTCTTTCACCATCCTCACATTTCTGAGTTCGTTTACTCAGACGGGATGTGCAGATCTCGGTCCGTATCACACTCCGCTCGTCGCGGAACACAGTTCATCTGAGATGGGCGGCACGGAGCCGATCATTCAGATGCCGTTTCAGAGCGGAAAATCCTCGCAATGTGTGCAAGGTGCGGGAGGGTCGTTTAGTCACGACAATGCCGCAACCAAGTACGACATCGATTTCGATACGTCGAATACGACTAAAGAAGAGTTGTTTTCGCCCGTGTCTGGAACCGCGTACGTGCACATGGAGGATGCGTCGAAGAATTTCGGCAATCATGTGTGTATCGATCTCGGTAACGGATCGTATGTCATTCTTGGACACATGAGTGATATTCATGTCACGAATGGGCAACCTGTCTCTGTCGGACAACTGCTTGGACACGAAGGGTGTACGGGATATTGCAGTGGTGATCACGTGCATGTCGGTCTTCACAAAGGGGACGCGAAGTTGATGGGGCAGTTTGGTGTTTCGATCCCGGTGAACTATCTGCTTGGAGATAAAACTTCGAGCAGTGCGGCAAAAGCAATCCCGAGCTCTTCACTTGTCTGTGGATTGAAATCGTTCGGCGACGCGGTCGACGGACATTTCTACACGTCGACGTTGCCTGTTTCTCTCTGGCACCCAGAAGGAACGCTGATCAAAACTTCTGTCGGTTCGAAAGTTTACCTGGTTGAAAAAGGGAATACATTTTCTTGGATTCAAAATGAAACGGCTTTTACGAGCCGTGGATACGATTTCAAAAAAGTCGTTCTTGTCTCGGAAGAAGAAATTCCTTGTTATGATCCGGGTGTAGACATCTTCGGAAAGGGATATGTCGATGCGTTCTACGACAGCTCGAATCAACTTTGGCTTTTCGTCGGGGCAAAAAATGCACCTGATCGTTCACGCAGACGCGTTCTTCCGAATTCTTGGTCGCTCGTTCTCTCTTCGTGGGGACTAACGTATTCGACACAGTCTCCGCCACAGCAGGCGTCGCAAGATGTCGTATCGTTTAGTGATTGGCCCGTCTTGTCTGAAAATGCTTCGTTTCGCGAAGGAACTCTCGTAAGGGAGACATCACATTCGGATGTGTATGTGATTACGGGTGGAGTCGCCGTCCCGATTGCGAATTGGGATACGTTTCTTCTGCTCGGATATCATGCAAGTCAAATTCTGACGGTTCCAGATGGAGAACTTTCTCTTATTCAGAATGCGGTTGGAAACTGCTCGGCATCTCTGTGGTGTCTTGAAAAAAGTATGATCGCAAGCTGCGGAGGAAATGGTTTTTTCATTCAAGACACACCTTCCAAATCGAGCGATGTTCCAATCTCAATCAGTTCGGTGAAGGAATCCGACGCAGGATCAACAGATTCGACAGATACTTCAACTTCGTCAAATCAACCAGACGCAGGTTCGACTTCAGAACCTGTTGCGGAAGTTGATGCGGGTTCTGTTCCCAAAGACACAGACACATTGAAACCACCATCAACTCCTGTTTCATCGAAAGATGATGTATGGCTCAACGATTACGGTCTCGATGGAGCGCAGGAGACGCTCATGATTCGTGATGATCGTTGGCTCAATTCGAGTCTTGTTGGAAAAGATGTATACGTGTACGGCGTTGGTGGATGTTTTGACAATATTCTGACCGAATCTGATCGCGTGTCATCTTCAAATGGGTATTATCAAGTTGATTTTTCTAAGTTCAATAATGCTTGCATTGGCGAACTGACTCTTGTCTCGACGATCGGTACGGATGGAAATCCTCCGAACGCGTCGATGACCAATTGGTACTGGTGGCAAGACGCTCCGTTTTGTTACGGAGGTTCCATGCTTTGTCAGCTTGAAAAGAACAACACCTCTTGGGAAGAATGGCTCCTGCGCGTCTCGTGGAATCCTTCGAACGGCCTTCAGTCCGCCGGTAATGGTTTCACAAAAAACTCTCAACTCAAGTAACACACTTTCCTGATCGTACTCGATCGGGAATTTTTTTATTTTCCTGATTTTTTCATCCCCACATTTGCATTCTACTCACAACACTTCTATGTTATACTTTACTCAAACTATGCAGAATTTTTACATGCGATTGCTCGCCGTTACTTTACGGATTGAGCAGAGTTTGAAAAAGATCGTTTCACGCAAATATGGACTTGCGGGAATTTTTATTTGTTTCATCGTCGTCGGTTTTCTTTCCACTGTTCCATTGAGTGTTCATGCGGATCCTGGTGCTAGTGGTCAACCGTGTAGTGGTCAGGATGCAAAAACCGGAGCGAATATCCCACCTGGATGTACAGACACAACAACCAAGCCTGCTGGTGGTAGTGATCCCGCTGTAACAAATCCTCCCGCGGCAGATGCGGGTACGGGGCAGAATGGTTTTGATAAATTTGTTTTGATTCTTGCGGATCTTGCTCTTACAGTTGCGGTTGTTCTTTCAAAATTGATTGTTGCTATCATTGACATTTTGATGCCAATCATGCTTTACAATCAGTTTTCTACATCTCCAGTTGTCTCAAATGGATGGGCTATTGTACGTGATACGGTAAACATGTTTTTTGTAATCGTATTGATTGCCATTGCTTTTGGAACTATTTTCGGAAATGAAAAATTTAAATGGCAAAGCCAAGTCGTACGATTAATGATTTTTGCGATCGTTATCAACTTTTCAAAAACACTGTGTGGACTCATGATCGATTTTGGTCAAATCATCATGCTTACGTTTGCAAATGCTATCCGTGAGATTGCCGCGGGAAATTTTATTCAAATGTTTGGAATGGGGGATATTTACGCGCTCAGTCCAAATTCGAGTGTTTTTCAATCTGCGGCAAGTGATTCAAGTGCAGAAGGAGTAAAAGCATTTGATTGGTTTGCATCATCTCTTGCTAGTGTGTTTATGGCTGCGATGGTACTTGGTACTATGTGCATGTTGTTGACTATTTTAGTTTATCGCGTGGTCATGCTTTGGATTTTGATTGTTATTTCACCACTTGCATGGTTTGTTGGGGGAGCAAAAGGACTGATAACAAGTGGTGCATACGCGGAATGGTGGAAAGAATTTATTGGTTTGATTGCCATTGGTCCTGTACTTACATTTTTCCTTTGGTTGACGCTTGTCGTTGCTGGTGCCGGAAATATTTCGGATAGTGCCGGAATTACTTCGGGAAGTTCAGAGGCTGCCCTTACTGCGGGTGGGTTTGTGACAAAAGCATTTGAAATGAATCGATTGATCAGCTTTGTTATTGCAATTGCAATGCTTTACGCAGGTTTTAAAGCAGCAAAATCTGTCGGTGGCGGCGGTTTTGTCGGAAAAGCAATTGCTGGCGGTGCTTTTAATAATCAAGCGGTAAATGCTGTTAAAGGTACAGCTGCTCTTGGAGCAAAAGTGGGAGCTGGCGGATTACGTCTCGGTGGTCGCGCTGCTGTCGGAACTGTCAAAGGAATTGCGGGAGCTACGGGTGCTTCGGATGCAATATCAAGAAAGAAAGAAAGTATGATGCGCGGCGTTGCCGCTGGAGCTGGAACGGGATATCTTGGAAGAAAAATGTCGGGTGTTGCATCTGGAATCGCAGACAAAGAGGCAGCTGGACGTGCAGGAAAGATCAGTGAAGCGGGTGCAAAATTCAAAGATACGTCACGTGATTCAAAAATGGACCAATTGAATCGTTTTGCGGAAAGTCCTGCGGGAACTCCGGGTGGAAAACGTGAAGCGCAAGCTTTGCTTATGGATGCGATGGGTGATGAAAAATCCATGAAAGATTTGCGCGCATCTGGTAATTTGGAAAAACTTTGGGCAGAACACGGCGGTGCTATACAAGCGGACGCAAAAGGAAATAAAGGTATGGCTGCAAGTGTTGAGGCCTTTAAAAAGCAAAATGCAGATATTACAGGTTCTGCGGGTCAACTGAAAACCGTCGCAGATGTTGCGGGATTAAGTTCATTTGCCCTTGCGGATGATAAGGATGGAAAAGTAAAAGCACAAATGGCTGCAATTCAAACAACTATTAAAAAAGACGGTGGCGGATTTTATAATGCGAGTGAGGCCATGTCAGCCGGTTTGATCGGAAATAAAGAACAGCAAGATGCAATGACCAAAGGGAGAAGTGCTATTTATGAAGGAATGAGTCCACAAGAATTGTCACGTGTACCATCACAATCTCTCGCTTCAAATGCTTCGGCAGCTCTGTTAGAAAAACCTGGTATTGCAGAAAGAATTGCAAGAGATCCAAAGGCTTTGGGTGCCATGAAAGATGGATTGTTCGGTGATGCAATGAAGTCTGATAAAACAAGTGCTGCATTTGCGGCAGCTCTTTCACAAAAAGGCGGATTGAATGCAGCGATTGCATCCATGAAGAAAAATCCTGATTCTGATGAAAGTAAACAATTGCGTTCTCGCGTTGAAGATATTTTGAAGAATGCAAATAGTAAACCAGGAGCTTCAAAGGAAGCTCAGAAAGCTTATGAAGCGTTTGGACTTCAGATGGGAGCGATAGATAAACGAGGAAAGAAAAAAGAGAAAGAGGTTCCTCCTGGGGAACGTACAGATTTCTCTGTGACTGTTGGAGAGATGGACAAAAAAGTTGCAGACGAAGCAAAAGCAAAATTAGATGCACAGACTGTTGATAAGGTTGGAAGTCTTGCGAAAGAAATGGCAGCACTTGAGGAACATGCAAAAGATTTGGAAACCATGGGTGGGTCAAAAGAAGAAAAAGATAAAAATAAAGCTCGAATAGGCGAAGTTAAAGTGTCTCGTGAACAGGTCATGGGTGGAGAGAGTGGAGGAAACGTTTTGAAATCTCTTGGAACACAACAGACCGAACTTCAAGATCGTAAAGTTGTTCTTGAAGAACGTAAGAGCAAAGCGTCAAATTATGATGTGAAAGGTTTC